>JAHECQ010000536.1 GCA_024641625.1 Acidimicrobiales bacterium
GGCATCATCCGAGCCAGCCGGCTTCGATGAACCAAGGCTCGACGCATCTGTACTCGAACCGATCACATTCGAACCGGCCACATTCGAACCGGCCACATTCGAACCGGCCACATTCGAACCGGCCACATTCGATCCGACCACGTTCGAACCGACCGGGTTTGCCGATCTCGCGCCACCGCCCGCCGGTTGGGACGAGACCCATTGGGCGGACCAGGAAGCCGACTGGGCGGACCAGGAAGCCGACGCGCCGGGGTCCTGCCTTTCGGGCGGTCCATCCGGGCCCGGAACCGAGACGCTGCTCGAGATCCTTGGCTTGTTTCCAGGTTGTACGTGGCACGACGTCAGCGCCGCCCACCGCGAGTTGATTGCCGGGCACCAGATGGACCATCTCGCCGAACCAGGTCAGATCGAGTTGGCCGAGGAAATCCGCCGTGAGATGAACAGCGCCTACGCTGCGCTCCGGTTGATGGCCGTCGGCCAATAGTCCTCACGATCACGCAGGCGCACTCACCCGCTGAGAACACTCAGTCCTTGATCGTCGAGTTGGCGGGCCAGATCAGGATCCCCCAGGACAAGGGCGCCCACCACCGTACGCCCCGCCCATCGATTGCGAGCCTCGATGGCGCGAGTGGGGGCGGTACGGTCCTCCGACAACGTCACCACCCACTCGGCCGCCTCGATTGCTCGATCAAACCTCGACCGATCCTCTGCCGGCCAGCCCACCGCAGGATCGTCGAACGGGAGCACGACGCCCAGCGCAATGCCTCGCTCGAGCGCCAGCTCCGCTCCCAGCAACTCGGCGCCTCGACGTAGACCCGACAGCAGGACATCCTTCCGGCGATCCATCTGCTCGACCGATCGGGTGAGCAACTCGCTCTGGTCGTCATCGACCCTCGTTGCCCCGACGACCCACACCGTGTGCTCGATCGGCCAGGGGGCCACGATCTCGGAGGTCGCATCCGGTTTTTGGGCTGCCGCAGCCGCCACGGCAAGCTGATCGGCGATCTCGTTCATCTCATTGCCCGAATGCCCCTTCACCCAGACGAAGGCGATCCTCGACTCGTCGCTCGCGTCGCGTCGCAGATAGAGGTCGATCAATGGCTCCCAGAGATCACGATTGGCCACCGGCTTGTTGGCCGTGTTCTTCCAGCCCCGCTTCTTCCAGCCCTCGTACCAGCGGTCCCGGAAACAATTCACGACATAGGTCGAGTCGGAAAAGACGGTGACGCGACCATCGATCGCCCGCAACGCCTCGAGCACAGCCTGAAGCTCCATGCGTTGATTGGTCGTGTGGGCATCGCCCCCACTGGCCTGTCGCCCATCCGAGGCCACCCACCCCCAGCCACCGGGGCCAGGGTTACCCGAGCACGCGCCATCGGTGTGGACTTCGATGTCTACCAATCTCGTACCTCGCGTTCGGGACCCTGCCAGCCAACAGCGCCCCATGCTGCCACAATGAGCACCATGTCCATTGACGCTTTTCTCCAGCAGGTCCCGGATATCGATCCCGAGGAGACGTCCGAGTGGCTCGAGTCGCTCGACACCCTGAGTGCTCAAAGCGGCAAGACCCGCGCCCGCTACCTGATTCGTCGGCTCAACGAACGGGCCAGAGCACTGCAGCTCGGCCACTCCGAGCCCATCTCGACCGATTACATCAACACCATCCCGACCGAGGCTCAGCCCTTCTTCCCCGGCGACGAAGAAGTCGAGCGACGCATCCGAGCCTACATCCGGTGGAACGCCGCAGTGATGGTGGTTCGAGCCAACAAGCAAGCCGATGGCATCGGCGGTCACCTGTCGACCTTCGCCTCATCGGCAGCCTTGTACGAAGTCGGCTTCAACCACTTCTTCCGAGGCAAGGAGGACGGCACTCCCGGCGATGCTGTGTACTTCCAGGGACACGCCGCGCCCGGCATCTACGCTCGCTCGTACCTCGAGGGTCGACTGAACGAGGCCAACCTCGATCTGTTTCGTCGGGAGGTCGCTGGTGGAGGCCTTTCCAGCTATCCACACCCCCGGCTGATGCCCGACTTCTGGGAGTACCCGACGGTGTCGATGGGACTCGGTCCCATCAACTCGATCTATCACGCCCGGTTCCTCAAGTACCTTTCCGACCGCCGCATCGAGGACACCTCGGGCAGCCGCGTGTGGGCCTTCCTGGGTGACGGTGAATGTGACGAACCCGAGACGCTCGGTTCGATCTCGCTCGCCGGCCGTCATGGGTTGGACAACCTGACGTGGGTCGTCAACTGCAACCTGCAACGCCTCGATGGTCCGGTGCGGGGCAATGGCAAGATCATCCAGGAGCTCGAGGGCGTGTTCCGGGGTGCCGGATGGAACGTCATCAAGGTCATCTGGGGCAGCCGATGGGACGAGCTCCTCCAGCGTGACATCGATGGTGTCCTGGTGAACAAGATGAACACGACGGTCGACGGCGAGTTCCAGCGGTACGCCGTCGAGTCCGGCTCGTACATCCGAGAGAAGTTCTTCGGGCCCGATCCTCGTTTGCGCCGAATGGTCGAACACCTCACCGACGACGAGCTTCGAGCCCTGCCTCGCGGGGGCCACGACTACCAGAAGGTGTTCACCGCCTACAAGGCTGCGACCGAACACGTCGGCCAGCCCACGGTCATCTTGGCCAAGACCGTCAAGGGGTGGACGCTGGGCGCAGGTTTCGAAGGCCGCAATGCCACCCATCAAATCAAGAAGATGACGACCAAGCAGCTGATCGAGCTTCGTGATCGCCTGCAGCTGAACGACGAGATCCCCGACGAGGCCTTGGCCGACGGCAACCCCCCCTATTTCCGGCCCGCAACCGACTCGATCGAATGCCAATACATGCTCGGGCGGCGACGCGCCCTCGACGGTGCGCTTCCCGAACGTCGCACCACCACCCGTCGCCGGCTTCCCATGCCTGGCGACGCCCCGTTCAAGACCTTCTACGAAGGTTCGGGTGGACGGGAGGTGAGCA
>JAHECQ010000537.1 GCA_024641625.1 Acidimicrobiales bacterium
GACCGAGACCCGGTACGTCCCGGCTTCCAGCAGGAGCGACGCGGAGAACGAGTAGTACTGATGCTTGGCCGCATCGTAATCGGCTGCCGCGACCCGAAGGGTGTGTTCGGCCCGCTGCAAATCGGACTGCTTTCCCTCATCGTCGCGTGCGGCGTAGTACGCCATGACGTACCCTACGAGATCGTTCCCATCGGGTATCAGGGCGAGGTTCGAAATCGGAATACGGATTTCGACCGGCAAGGTCCACCGATCACCCGAAGCCGGCGCAGCCTGCCCGCTCTGCAGCTCGATAGCGAGCGGGTTGTCACCGAGATCGAACGCCAGGCCGGTCATCACCCTTTCACCGATCTCCGTGGGCAGCGTCTTCTCGATGAACTGCTGACGATAGGAGAGCTTCGCGTCCGGGTGTCCCTTGACCTCGACCTCGACGTGGTGGAATCGATCCGCCCCCGACGGAACCAGTCTGTATCCGAGAGAGTATTTGACATTGAGGTCGCTGGCGATGCGATCGAGGCCTCGCGTGACGTCGTTGCTGTTGACGATGGCGAATCCCCCGGTCTGCTCGGCGACGTAGATCAGCGAGTCCTGATAGTTGGTACGCGCGATCGATGCCGACAGCGTGGAGCGCGAGACGCGGTTCTCGGCTTCGATGCCGAGGTCTGCCTCGAGTCCCCTGGCGTCTATGGTATAGAGCGTCACACCCGAGGCCGACGCCGAGGTGACCAACCCGCGGAACATCAGCGTTGCATCGAATTCCCTCGACTCAGAGATGGCCCCGGGATCGCGGTATCTGTCCTGGATCTCGTAGAAAACCTCGAGTCCAGGCGACATCGGAAGCCCATCGGAGATGTAGATGATGGACTTGCTGCCCGGAAGTCCGCTCATCATGTTGATGAGCTCCTGAATGGCGCGAACGGTGAACGTGAGGTTGTTCTTCTGCTCGCGGGCAAACGCCCGTGCCTGTCCCAGCGCTCGGTCGGGGGACTCGCGCTCAGCGTTTTCCTGAATGAATTCCTCGATTTGCCGCCGCGAGGAAACGACATCGCTCCGACCTCCAGTGTACCGCTTGAGCGGCCGCAGGGCAGCGGTGACGTCCTCGGCATCCGAGGTAAAAGGCTGTGGAATCTTCAGGCTCCGCTGATAGGAGACCACCATCATCTGATCGGGCGGAGCCAGCGTTGACCTCACCCACTCGCTGACCCGATTGATGACCCTGTTGCGGTTGAACGGCAGGATGTTCTCGTTGTCGACGTAAAGCACGACGAAGTTCGGCTGCCGGGAAGCTTCCCGCTTCTCCACGGGCGCGGGCTCCCGGACCGGCGCCGCCGGCAGCAGCGTCGGCGTGGGGAGGGGCGCTGGAGCGGCCGTCTCGTCATAGAAGGCGAAGTTCACGATCGGCTGGGACTTGCCATCCTGAAAGACCTCGAAATCGTCGGCGGTCAGTCCGCGGATCGGCTCCCCGGACTTGTCGGTGACCCGGACATCGACGTTGACGATGGTGACCTCGGTAACATCGATGAACCGCAGCCCGCCAACCTGGTCCGCAGGCGGTTTCTCGGCAGGTTCCTTTTCCTGGGCCACGACCACAGCGATCAATAGGAAACTCAGTGTGATCGACGCAAGTGCTCGGGTCCGGTGCACGCTCGCCTCCTCGCCCGGAGTGTAGCAAAGGTAGACCAAACTTCCGGTGCGGCCCACTCGCGCTGGCCACCTCAAAGCTGAAGGTCAGCCACCACCGCCGATGTGGTATGTGCCAGAAGATCCTCGACACCGACTCGGATGGAGCGCCGGCCGCCTTCCACCTCGAGCGTGAACTCGTACGAGAAGTAGCCATGGTCGCGAGCTTGACCGAGCTGATCCGTTTCGACTTGAATCGGGACTTTCCGATAGGCGAGGTCGGACTGGTTGCCTAGAGGGTCAAGCCCGACGACCACCACCTGCACTTGGCCCCACGCCACCGTCCCGCGCGGAACCAGGGTGAGCTGCCCGTACGGGATGCGGAGCTCGGCCGCGATACGGTACACCTTGAGTCCCGAGGCGCCGAGACGGAGCCGCCCCTTGGGCTGGTCGAGCACGAGCTCGACGCCAAGTGGATTTGCCATATCGCCGGTAAGAAGAGCGGCTCGCGATCTCTCGGCGTCGCGTTCCTCGAACGGCCGATCCAGGTACGATTCGCGATACGTGAGCGACACCTCCTTGCCCGCAACGACCTCGACGCGAATCTGGTGCACCTTGCCGTCGCCGACATGTTCAGGCTGGAAGGCCAGCGAGTAGAAGCTCGCGGTCTGCCTTTCGACACTGGCGAAGGCCCGACCCCCATCGGCCGTGAACAAGGCCTCGCCTCCGGTATGACGCGCAGCCTGGATCAGATTGTCGCGACGGTCGGCTTCACGCCAGAACGCCACGCTGGCGACATCGTTGAACTCCGGAGGCTGTGCTGCCCCGGCATCGGCGTTAAGGATCTGGTTACCCGAAGGGTCGAGCGTGTAGAGCGTGTACTCGAGCGCGCTCGCAATTTCGCCGGCTCCTCCCCATAGGCCGATGTTCCGATACTCCTGAGGAACGTCGGTCCAGAAATCGTAGCTGCGATACATCGGGAGATTCTGGGACCGTGGAAACCCCGGCGAGATCAGCACCATGACCTTGCGCGCCGAGGTATCCGAAAAGCGCTGGGCCGAGGCGGAGAAGCCTGACTCGACGCGCGAGATCATTCGGCGCATCTCGTTCCAGAACTCCTGATTCTGCAGGCGACGCCAATCGACGTCGGAGTAGCGCCAGTCGGCCGAACGCGGGCTCTCGCCTCGGTCCGGCATCTCGGCGACGCTGAACGAGCTCAAGGTGAGCTGCCGCTGAAGGCCGGTCGCAGGAGTGCGTTCAACCTCGCCTAGGGCGGCGAAGATCCGGTTGCGGCTTGCCGTGGCCGGCGTGTGTACGCGGAGAGCCCCGTCGAAGCTCACCACCGCGATC
>JAHECQ010000538.1 GCA_024641625.1 Acidimicrobiales bacterium
CAGCACATCGGTCAATGGGGAGAGCCGAGTCCCGTGACCGGCGGCGAGCAGCATCGCTGACAGGTTCGGTTGCGCACGAGGGCGATCCAGCCCGCCGCTGGCAGTGGCGAGGGCCGGAGCTGCTGAGTGCGTCGACATGCGCTCGCGAAGATACTCCTCGCAAGGGTCTCGTCCTGAGGAGTACTCGGTTCGACCGAACGACAGCTCCAGCGCTGAGCGTTCACCAAGCGGCAATGCCGTGCGGGCAGCGGTCTGCCGCTCAGTCATTCACCGGCGAGCGTCAGCAGCATCACCGTCGGCTCGCTGGCCGTCAGCGAGTGGGCTGCACCTGATGCCATGCACAACCAGGACCCAGGTCCGAGATCGAGCTGCTCGGCATCGACCGTGAAGCGGAGACGTCCGGACAGGACCTGAACGACGGCAGTTCGGGCCACCTGGTGCTCGGTGAGCTGTTCGCCGGCGTCGAAGGCGAACACGGTGACGTTCAACCCGTCGCTCCGGTGAACCACCTTGGAGACGACCGCGCCGACCTGAACGGTCACTTCGCTTGCAGGATCGGAGATCAAGGTGTGGGCCATGACGTGATCATGCTCCAGGCCATGGACGCGACTCGTATCCGGTGTTCCGTGACACCGCGAACGGATCTGCATGACCTGCAGCGCGAGCGTGTGTGCGCGATCGTCGACGCACATCGTCGAGACGACGCCTCGGACTTCAGTGACCCACGGCGATACGGGTGCTCAACTGTGGCCGAAGACTGCGACGAGGAAGTCGGACTGGGCCGTCAACGGGCGCAGATCCCACGTTCCGAAGCTCAACTCCACGGCCAGGCCCGCAGCGTGTGCGTCTGCGAAGAATTCGTCGAACTCATACCCACGCCCGGCACCGAAGCCGGTGACGACACGGCCGCCTTCACCAAGATGGGCGCGTAGCCGCCCGAGGACCTGGCGGCGTGTGCTCGGCGCGAGAAACGTCATCACGTTGCCGGCGCACACGATGACATCGAATCCCTCGGCAATACCGTGTGACGCCAAATCCAACTCGGCCAGATCGCCGACGAGCCACGTGGGCCCGGGATGGTCGTCGCGCGCCGCGGCGATCAGCACCGGGTCGACATCAACTCCCACGATCTCATGACCGAGCCCGGCGAGGATTGCACCAACACGGCCCGGGCCACATCCGGCGTCGAGAATCCGGCCGGCGCGAGGCGCCATCGCATCGAGCAACCTCGCCTCGCCGGCCAAATCGTCACCCGCGGCCGCCATCTTCCGGAATCGCTCGACGTACCAAGCTGAATGATCCGGATTCGCTTTGGTCAGTTCGACCCACCCGCTCGTTTCGACCATCGGCCCCCCTCGCTGTTGATCATAGGGATCACCAGCGCGGCGGAACGTTTCGCACCCGGACCGACAAGCGAGACGCTCGGGCCGGAGCATCGAGACCGCCATCGCCGTACTCCCACGGTCGGTCGCTCGAACGTCGATTCCGGTGTCGAAGGGAAGCTCGGTAGTATCGCTTCGTGCTCGGTGTGACGGAACTCACGATCGGCGATTGGGCGATCGCGAGAGACATCTCCGAGTGGATCGAGATCGTTGCCATCGCTGTCATCGCGACATCGGTCGTCGTCGCCATCGTGTTGTCCGTCCGAACCGCCGTGAAGACGTCGGCGAAGGCGGCGCAGGAGGTCTTCAAGCACGAGATCGCCCGCGGACTGCTGATCGGCCTCGATCTCCTCATCGCGGCGGACATCATCCGGACGGTCACCCTGGAGCCGACGTTGGAGAACGTCGCTGCGCTCGGTCTGCTCGTCGTCGTTCGAACATTTCTCGCCTGGTCGCTCCAGCTCGAGGCGGAAGGAAGATGGCCATGGCAGACGAAACCGACGACTCCCCCGGCCGTGCCATCTGCGAACTCATCGCACGGTGGTCATGACGCCTGATCACGGCCCCCGGTCGGGGCAGGGCCCGCTCACATCCGGACGAGGTCGAGCGTGCTAGTCGGGAGTGTCGAAGCGACCATCGCCGTGCTCTTGGCGGTCGTCGTGCTCGGGCCGACCTTGGCCGAGCGCTTCCGGATCCCTGGCATCGTCGGGTTGATCGCCGGCGGCATGGTCTTCGGACCGTTCGTGATCGGCTGGCTCGAGTCGGGTGGTCTCGTCGACGACCTCGGGTCGATCGGGATCTTGTACCTGATGTTCCTCGCCGGTTTGTCGTTCGACATCAAGGCGTTCATGAACAACCGTCGAACGGCCATCACATACGGACTGCTCGGGTTCTTCATCCCGTTCCTGCTCACCGTGTTCATCGTCGACCGGTCCGACAACATCGAGACCCTCGGTGCGCTGCTGATCGGAGCCATGTGGGCGTCGAACACGCTGGTCGCCTACTCCGAGGTGCAATCCGCCGGCCTGCAGAGCACCAGGTCGGTCGGTGCCGCAGTGTCGGCCGGTGTCGTCGCCGACCTGATGTCACTGACGGTCATGGCCTTCGCCACGGCGACCGCGGTCATCGAGATCGATCCCAGCGACCTGCCATTCGGTGGCTCCATCGCCGACCAGTTCGTGCCCGAGGGGGTCCAGGCGTCGACGCCCGACCCGACGCTGTCGCTCTGGATCGGGCTGCCCCTGTTGATCTTCGTGTGTCTGTGGGTCCTGCCACGGGTGGCGGATTGGTTCTTCGTCCGTGTCGGCCACACCCGGCCCCAACGCTTCGTGTTCACACTGGCACTGATGGCCGTCGGTGCCAGCGTCGCCCTGCTGGGTGGGATGGAGGGGTTGATCGGCGCCTTCCTGGCCGGACTGGGGATGAATCGACTCGTCCCCGCTCGCGGGCCGTTGATGGAACGTCTCGACTTCGTCGGAACATCGCTGTTCATCCCCGTGTTCCTGATCTCCATCGGGCTCAACATCGACCCGGTGGTGCTCCTCGATCTGGACACGATCGGGCTGGGACTGCTGTTCACCGGGT
>JAHECQ010000539.1 GCA_024641625.1 Acidimicrobiales bacterium
GTTCGAACAAGCCATGGCCGCGATCAGGCGAGACGTCGACCTGAGGCTTCGGGCGGCACATCGTGTGCCGGTCGAGGTCCCGACCGGTCGTCTGATCGAGCTCGTCGCCACCCAGAGCGGCATCGATCCCGCTCGGGTGTACAGGGCGCTGGCCGAACCGCTGCCTCCCACCGCCGATGGCCTGACCGCGCTCTTGGCCGTCGTCGAGGAACTCGACACCGATCCGACCCTGGCCTTTTCCGGCGGTCGCGCAACGTTCTCATCCGATCCCAGGAGTCCGGCATGACCGAGCAAGATCCGACGACCGGTTCCGGCGGACCCGCACCCACCCGGCCCGCTCCCGCATCCGCACCCGTCGAGCCCGGAGTCGGTGGGCCCGATCTCCGCGCCCAGTTCCACGGCATCAGCCAGGAGGTGGGCAAGGTGGTCGTCGGGCAGTCCGGTGTGCTGTCGGGACTGTTGTGCGCGTTGTTGGCCGGCGGCCATGTGCTGCTCGAGGGTGTCCCCGGTGTGGCCAAGACCCTGCTGGTCAAATCGCTCGCAGCGTCACTCCGGTTGGACGCCACCCGGGTGCAGTTCACACCGGATCTCATGCCATCGGACATTCTGGGGCAGATGATCTTCGATCGGGGTGAGTTTCGCTTCCGGCACGGTCCGGTGTTCACGAATCTCCTGCTGGCCGATGAGATCAACCGAACTCCGCCCAAGACGCAGGCCGCCCTGCTCGAGGCGATGGAGGAGCGCCAGGTCTCCACCGATGGCGTAGCCCGCGCCCTGCCCATCCCGTTCATGGTCGTTGCGACGCAGAATCCCATCGACTACGAGGGCACCTATCCACTCCCCGAAGCGCAGCTGGACCGCTTTCTGTTCAAGCTGGTGGTGGACTACCCGAGCCCGGACGAAGAGCTCGAGGTCCTCCGCCGACATCATCGAGGACTCGACCCCCACGATCCCATCGGTGCAGGGGTCCAGGCCGTGGCCACCGCGGAGAGTCTGGCGGCGGCGAAGATCGCCGTTGCCGGGGTCGGTGTCGAGGAGAACGTACTCGGGTACATCGTGTCCCTCGTCCGAGCGACTCGACAGGCGCCGTCGTTCAGCCTCGGTGTCTCGCCGCGTGGCGCGGCTGCGTTGTTGAAGGCGGCCAAGGCCTGGGCCTGGCTGTCGGGGCGCACCTATGTGACACCGGACGAGGTCAAGGCGATGGCTCGCCCGACACTGCGGCATCGCGTCATCGTCCGCCCTGAGCTGGAGATCGACGGAGTGACGGCGGACCAGGTGCTCGACGGGCTTCTGGCCCAGGTGCCGGCGCCGTGAGTCCCTCGACGTGGTTCGCGCGAAGGTGAAGGAGTCGTCCGTGTCCTGGCCGGTGCCGACGGTTCGTCTCGCGGTGCTGTTGGCCCTGGCATCGGTGGCCGTGCTGCTCCTACCCGATCTCGGGCAGACCTCGGTGCTCGGCGTGACGATCGACGATCGCTTCCTCCTGGTGAACGCAGTCGGGCTCGGGGTTGCCGTGTTCGATTTCTCCTTGGCCCCGAACCCGGGCTCCGTGATGATCACCCGGGTCCATCCGGCTGCGGTGACCATGGGTCACGAGGCCAATATCGAGTGGACGCTTTCGCGCGACCACCGAGTACGGGGTCCAATTGCGGGGTTGGCCGCCAAACGCCGTGTCTGGCTTGCCGACGAGTTGGCTCCTTCGTTGGGGGCCGAGACCCGCCGAGTGGCGATGACGATGCCACCGCATGGCGCGGTCTCGGCGCGCATCACCATCCGACCCGGTCGCCGTGGGCGCTTCGCGCTGTCGGAGCTCGTGCTGCGATGTTCGGGTCCGTTGGGTCTCCTGCTCAAGCAGCGTCGCCGAGTCGTGCGGACGTCGCTGCGGGTGCTTCCCCAGTTCCGTTCGGCGAAGGAGGCAGAGCTGACGCTTCACCGGGCTCGCCTGCTCGAGGTCGGCCTTCGCTCGGCCCGAGGAAGGGGCGGCGGCACGGACTTCGACAGCCTGCGAGAACTCACGCCCGACGACGAGACCAGACGCGTCGACTGGGCGGCGACGGCTCGGTCCGCTCGCCCGATCGTTCGCACCTACCAGGCCGAGCAGAATCAGAACGTGCTCGTCCTGTTGGACTCCGGACGTGTGATGGCCGCGCAGGTGGAAGGTGTTCCGAGGCTCGAGTTCGGTATGGACGGCGCGATGCTCCTGGCCGAGCTGGCAACCGGACTCGGTGACCGCATGGGTCTCCTCGTCTTCGACCGAACGGTGCACACCGCGGTGCAACCGAGTCATCGACGTGCCCAACGCTCGGCGGTCTCCGAGGCGGTCTTCGATCTGGAGCCGGCGTTGGCCGAGAGCGACTACCGTTCGATGGTCACCCTGGTGGCCGGTCGGTACCGCAGACGGAGCCTCCTGGTCCTGATCACCGAGTTGGTCGAGGAGGTCGTCGAGGAGTTCCTCCTGCCGACGTTGCCCCTTCTCCTGCGGACGCACCTGGTGGTGGTGGCGGCCGTCCGGGATCCGCAGATCGATGCGTGGGCGGCGGGCAGAGGATCGGGTGAACCGAACCCCGAGGAGGGCTTTCGGCGGGCAGCGGCCATTGCCGAGCAGGAGGCGCGTCGTCGGGTGGCGGCGAAGCTTCGGGCCAAAGGGGCAATCGTGGTCGATGCCGTTCCCGACGGCTTCGCCACTGCCTTAGGGGACGCGTACCTCAAGGCCAAGGCGATCGGCCGCCTCTGAACGGCGACCGAAGGCGACGATGTAGGTGAGGAAGGCCGCCTCGACAGCCACGCCGATTGCCACTCGGGGGACAGTGGGCAGGCTCGGAGTGATGAAACCCTCGATCAGCCCGGCGACGACGAAGGCCAGCATCAGCCCCAGAACGACGCTGATCGAGCGTCGTCCCTCTTCGGCGAACGCAGTCGACCGACGCCGATCCCCCGGATCGATGATGGTCCAACCCAGGCGTAGTC
>JAHECQ010000540.1 GCA_024641625.1 Acidimicrobiales bacterium
CGCGGTCGCCAACACCGTCGCCGATCCGGCGGGGCTCCCCGACTACGTGGTCGGGCCCTGGGAGGAGGCTGGTCTGGGCGAACGGGGCACCTACTCCGCCCGCCTCGTCGTCTATGCGCCGGCAGTGGCCTCCGGACTCCGCTTCGAACCCCGGCGAACGCTCGAGGTCTTCGGTCCGGACGGGCAGGTGTGGGTGATGGGCAGCCTCGTGTAGGTGCCGCCACAGCAGGAGTTCACCGTCCGGGTGAGTTTCGAAGTCCCCGACGACCTCGCATCCCTGACCGTCGAGCCATCGGCCAGGTATCCCTATGTGGGGTGGTCGACGAGTGGGGGATCGTTCGACGACCGTGAGCGCTTCACGTTTCCCCTGGCCGAATCCTGAACTTCGGGCTAGGTTCAATTACACACTGCAGCCGCCGGGGCGGGCGGTTACAGTTCGGTTTGTCCCTCAGTGAGAAGGTGTGGAGCGATGAAGTCTTTGGTTGGAGTCGTGGCATTCGGGCTTGCATCGATCCTGGGCGTGAGCGCAGTCAGCGCAGCCGAATGCGAAGACAGCACCGCACAGGAATGCACGGTCGAGGTCGAAGCGGTCGGCGTCGTTCCGCCTGCCGGCCCGTCCGCCCCATCGGTGGCGCCCGTTCAGGTCGCAGGCAAGCAGCAACTTCCCGTGACCGGCAGCGAAGCCGGACTGCTGGGGCTGGTCGGTGCTTCGCTGCTGACCGGAGGGGCCTTGCTCGTCGTGCGCTCCAAGAACGACAGCGCAACTGCCTGACCATCAGCCGGCCTCCGTCGGCTCCATGACCTCGGGTGCGTCCGACGTGACCGCCCGCCACTCGGCCGTGATCAACTACCAGTCGGCATAGTCTGCTCATGAGCCACATCCTCTTCGTCTGTACCGCGAACATCTGCCGGTCACCGGCCGCCGAATACCTGGCTCGGGCGAGATTCGGCACCTTGGACCACGAGTTCTCCTCGGCCGGCTTCCTCTACGACGATCGTCCCGCTGAGCCCGACATGGTCACGACGTTGGCCGGCGTCGGCGTCGACGCCTCGACTCATCGCAGCCGCATCATCTCGGCCGATCTGGTGGCGTCGGTCGACCTCGTGCTGACCATGGAAGCCCGTCACGTCCAGGACATCGCCTTGCTGTCGGAAGCGGCGTTCTTCAAGACGATCCCGCTCATGGAAGCGGTTGATCGCGTCCGACCGGGCATGACCGTCACCGAGTTCGTCGATTCCCTCGGCGCCCGGAGCCCGATGACGTACTTCGACACGAAATGGGATGTCGAGGATCCCTATCGGCGATCGAAGCGGAAGTACCGCAAGTCGGTCGATCGGATCGGCGAGCTCGTCGAGCAGATCGTTCCCGTCCTGTCCTGACGGGCCCGGTGTCGATCAGCCCGGTGCTGCTGGGCACGGGCTCGACCGGCTGGGTGTGCTTGCCTCTGTGATGAAAAGTGCAGCCAAGCTACGCTCTGACCATCGAGTAGGTACAGCAGAGGCGGTAGGTGAATGCAGTGTCGAACCCCGGACACGACCAGCGCGACGGTGGGCGGTCGATGAGGGCAGGCGAGGCCACGTGTCGACTGTGTGGACTTGCGACGCTGTTTCCGGTCCTCGATCTCGGGCGCACTCCGATTGCCAACGCACTGCTCGAACCGGATGACACGACGCCATCGGCGACCTACCCACTGGCGCTCGTCGGCTGCGAGACCTGCGGACTCGTGCAGCTGGCGGAGGATCTGCCGGCCGGCGTCATCTTCGACGAGAGCTATCGATACCTGTCGTCGTACTCCCAGTTCCTCCTCGAGCACAGCCGAACCCACGCATTGGATCTCATGGCCGAGTTCGAGTTGGGCAGCGAGAGCTTCGTGGTCGAGGTGGCCAGCAACGACGGCTACCTGCTGCGGAACTTCGTCGACAAGGGAGTCCGCTGCCTCGGTGTGGAGCCGTCGCCCAAGCCCGCAGCCTTGGCTCGAGAGGTCGGCGTCCCGACCGAGGAGCTCTTCCTCGGGGAACGCATCGGCCGGCAGATCGCCGAACGCCACGGCCGGGCCGACGTGGTCATTGCCAACAACGTGCTCGCCCACGTGCCGGACATCAACGACTTCTTCGCCGGGCTGGTGGCGATCCTGGCCGAGACCGGAGTCCTCACCATCGAGAACCCGCAGATCCGTGCGTTGGTCGACAACACACTGTTCGACACGATCTACCACGAGCACTACTCGTATCTGTCGTGCACCGCCATCGTCAATCTGGCCCGTCGACATGGCCTGTATCTGAACGATGTGACCGAGTTCCCCGATCTGCACGGGAGCACGCTGCGGTGGACTCTGTCGAGAACCGACTCCCAGTCGGCAACGGCACAGCGTCTGTTGACCGAGGAGTCCGCCGTCGGTGTCACCCGGCCGGCCTACTACGCCGAATTCTCCTCGAGGGTTCACGCTGCCCAGACCGAACTGCGTCTGCATCTGGAGAACTTCAAGGCGGCCGGTAAACGAGTGGCTGCTTATGGCTGCGCGGCCAAGGGAGCGACGCTGTTGAACTCGGCAGGTATCGGCACCGAACTCATCGAGTACGTGGTCGATCTCAACCCTGAGAAGCAGGGCAAGCTCATGCCCGGCTGCCGCCTTCCTTGCCGGGCGCCGTCCTGGTTGCTCACCGACTCGCCCGATGTGGTGGTCATCCTGGCGTGGAACTTCGCCGAGGAGATCATCCGTCAACAAGCGGAGTACCAGGCCGCAGGCGGTGTGTTCCTGGTCCCTTTGCCGGTCCCTACCATCGTCGAGTGAGACCGACCTCCGCCACCGCCGGCGTGCGACTGTCCGGTCCGGAGATGCACGGTCTCATTCGTGAGCTGTACCCGATCACCCGCAGTCTCACCGGCCCCGGGGTCCGGCAATCGCTCGATCTGCTCGAACGGGTGATCCCGCTGCGGCGCACCGAGGTTCCCTCC
>JAHECQ010000541.1 GCA_024641625.1 Acidimicrobiales bacterium
ACCCCGGACCGTCGGCTCGACCGGCTCGAGCGGCCAGCGGTCCGAGATCGCTGCGACCAGTTCGGCCGACGGCACCACCCGTTCGAGGGCCCAGCCATTGGTCGTGCCGACATCCATGAACTCGATGAACCGCACCTGGATCCCGGTCCCCCGGAAGCGCTCGGCGAGGTCGAGGACGAGGTGGTCGTTCAGGCCGCGTTGGACGACGGCGTTGACCTTGATCGGTGCGAGCCCCGCCTCGGCGGCGGCGTCGATACCGGCGAGCACGTCCTCGGGTGCGTGGTCCGTGTCGGTCATCGACCCGAACGCCTCCGGGTCGATGGAGTCCAGCGAGACGGTGATGCGCCGCAGTCCTGCGTCGGCGAGCGACTGCGCCTGTTTGGGGAGGAAGACCCCGTTCGTGGTCAAGGTGAGGTCGTCGACCCCATCGACCCCATCGAGCATCCCGATCAGCGTCGGCAGGTCCCGGCGCAGCAGTGGCTCACCACCGGTCAGTCGGAGCTTGTTGACACCGAGGCCCGCCGCGACCGTCGCAACCCGCGTGATCTCCTCGTAGGTGAGGTGTTCGGCCCGGGAGAGGAAGGCGTAGTCGGACCCGAAGACCTCTCTGGGCATGCAGTACCCACAGCGGAAGTTGCAGCGGTCCGTGACCGATATGCGCAGGTCACGGAGCGGCCGACCCAAGGTGTCGCGGGGATCCATCACGGCCAGCGTATCCGTCGATCTGCTCGACCGCCGCGCCACAGATGGCGCCAACCTCGAGACAGGCCGTGCACAATGCGACCGACGATGACGGAATCGGCAACAACCCCGCGGGGGCGGTATCTGGTCCTCCTGTCGTTCGGGGCACTCGGCGTGGTCTACGGCGACATCGGAACGAGTCCCCTGTACGCGTTCCGGGAGGCTTTCAGCGCCGCCGATGGACTCGCCGTCGAGGAGGCATCCGTCCTCGGGATCCTCTCCTTGATGGTTTGGGCTCTCGTCACCATCGTGTCGATCAAGTACATCGCCATCGTCATGCGGGCTGACAACGATGGCGAAGGCGGCATCCTGGCCCTGATGACCCTCGCCACCACGGGCCGGACGTCCCGGCCGCGCCTGAGGCGTGGGGCGATCGCCCTGGGGCTGTTCGGCACCGCCCTGCTGTACGGCGACGGAATGATCACGCCGGCGATATCGGTGCTGTCGGCGGTCGAGGGCCTGCAGGTCGCCGCCCCGGACGTCGGCAACTGGGTCGTCCCGATCGCCATCGGCATCCTCGTCGCACTCTTTGCGATCCAGTCGAAGGGAACGGCCGCCATCGGCCGGGTCTTCGGCCCGGTCATGGCGGTCTGGTTCCTCACGCTGGCCGTGCTGGGCATCCATGAGATCCTCCTCGAGCCCCATGTGCTGTCAGCCCTGGCTCCGACCCATGCCGCGGCCTTCCTGGTTGCCCAGCCACGCCTTGCCTTCCTCGCGCTGGGCGCCGTCTTCCTCGTCGTCACCGGCAGCGAGGCCCTCTACGCAGACATGGGCCACTTCGGTGCCGGCCCCATACGCCTCGGCTGGTTCACAATCGTGTTCCCATCCCTACTCCTCAACTACCTCGGGCAGGGGGCGCTACTGATCCAGGATCCGTCCGCAATCGACAACCCCTTCTACCGGATGCCTCCTTCGTGGGCGGTCGTCCCGATGGTCGTGTTGGCGACCATGGCGACGGTGATCGCCTCCCAGGCGCTGATCTCGGGCGCGTTCTCGCTCACCGCCCAGGCGATGCAACTCGACTACCTACCGAGGATGTCGATGGAGCACACATCGGACCGTGAGTTCGGACAGGTCTACATCGGTTCTCTCAACTGGGCCCTCATGGCAGCCTGCGTCACGCTGGTCATCGCGTTCGGGGAATCGACGAGGCTGGCCGCCGCCTACGGCGTCGCCGTGACGACGACCATGGTGATCACCGCCGTTCTCCTGTTCGCCGTGATGCGCCGCAGATGGGGTTGGCCACTGTGGGCCGCCGCTGGGGCGACGGGGATCTTCCTGGCCATCGACCTGGCCTTCTTCGCCGCCAACATCGTCAAGATCCCCGCGGGCGGTTGGCTCCCGCTGGCAATTGGCTTCCTCGTCTTCGGCGCAATGGTGACCTGGCGTCGCGGGCGAGTCCTGCTGGTCGGACGGCGGGCCGGGCATGGCTTGCCGGTCGAACGGCTCATCGGTTCGCTGGTCGAGCACGACCTCGAACGGGTTCCCGGGACGGCCGTCTACATGACCGCGGACATCCGACACAGTCCCCCGGCTCTGCTCTCCAGCTTGCGGCTGAGCCGGGTCATCCATCGAACGATCGTTCTCACCAACGTTCGGACCCTGCCGGTCCCCCGGGTACCGAAGGCGCGACGAGCCACGGTCCACGACCTCGACCATGGCTTCTTCCAGGTCGTGCTCCAGTTCGGGTTCTTCGAGGAACCGGACGTTCCAACGGCACTGGCCGAGATCGTGCACCGGTCATTCGGTTTCGACCCGACGGAAGCGACGTACGTGCTCGGGCGGGAAACGGTCGTCCCAACGCACCGGGGGGTGCCCGGTTGGTGGGAGCACCTCTTCGCGACCATGCACCGGAACGCCGCAAGCGCTGCCCGGTACTACCAACTGCCTGCCGACGCCGTAGTCGAGTTGGGGTCACAGATCCTGCTCGACGAGCCGCCCGCCTCTACGGACCGTGTTTGACCACCAGGACGTCGGCGCCCGAGTGGGCCAGGATGCGATGACCGGTCGAGCCGAGCAGGAATGAGGCAACCTCGCCCCGTCCATGGCTGCCGATGACGATGAGGTCGGCACCGATCGTCTCGCCGAGGTCCAGGAGGGCGTCCGGCGGGTGGCCCTCGAGCCGGTGGCGGTGCACCACGAGATCGGGGTGCTTGCCCAGCTCCTCCTCGACGATCTCCCAAAGCGATTCTGCGCTGGCCTCCTGGAGGTGG
>JAHECQ010000542.1 GCA_024641625.1 Acidimicrobiales bacterium
GCACACCCAGTCGATCCGACAGGTGGGGGAGCGCGCCTCGCTGTTTCATGCGATGCAGCAGCTGCTGAGTTCCCCAGGTGCCTGCAGCCATCACGACCTGGTCGGCGGTCATGGTGGTGGTGCGACGACGCAGTGGTCCGCCCGTGCGTCGGGTGGTGATGCGGTACCCGGCGTCGGTAGCGACCAGCTCGACGACGGTCGTTTCCGGGCGGATCTCGGCTCCTGCTCGTTCAGCCAGGTGGAGGTAGTTCTTGACCAGGGTGTTCTTGGCGTTGTGTCGACATCCCGTCATGCACGACCCGCACTCGATGCAACCGGTGCGGGGTGGGCCTGCGCCGTCGAAGAACGGGTCGTCGACGGTGACACCCGGTGTCGGTCGATTGTCGACGCCGAAGTGCACGCCGACGGGGGCGAGCCGGAACGTCCCGCCGACGCCCATCTCGGTGGCCACCGCCCGCATCACCTCATCGGCCGGAGTCATGGTCGGATTGGTGACGACCCCCAACATTCGACGGGCCAGCTCGTAGTACGGCGTCAGCTCCTTGCGCCAGTCGGCGATGTGGCCCCACTGTCTGTCGTGGTAGAAGGCGTCGCTCGTGGGCTGATACAGCGTGTTGGCGTAGTTGAGCGAGCCGCCACCGACTCCCGCTCCGGCCAACACCAGCACGTCGTCGAGCATGTGGATGCGTTGGAGCCCCATGAGCCCCACCTTGGGAGCCCAAAGGAAGCGACGGAGATCCCACGAGGTCTTGGGAAAGTCGTCGTCGGCGAAACGTCGGCCGGCCTCGAGAACCACGACCCGATAGCCCTTCTCGGCCAGTCGCAGCGCAGACACCGATCCGCCGAACCCCGAGCCGATGATTGCCACGTCGACGTGCACCGTCCCAGTGTGCCCTGTCCCGAGTGGGGACCGGTTGCGCTGGGACGGTCGAATGCGTAGTGGCATCGGAATCTGCGAGGATGCTTTCGTGGCTTATGTAGAAGACCGTGTGATTCATGATGCCGACGCCCATGTGATGGAGACCCCGGAATGGATCGATGGCCATGCCGGCGAGCGACTCCAGCGCTACGTGAGGGGTCATTTCTCCGCCGGCGGTGTGGCGGAGACGATGGCCGAGATCGACAAATCGCGAGCGCTCCACGCTGATGCGTCGTATCGGGCCGCCGATCAGGCCGAGGTCATGTTGCGGAAGAACTGGCGGGCCACCGGTTCGTTCCTGCCCGACGATCGGACTCGAGCGCTCGACCATCTCGGGTTTGCGTCGCAGCTGGTCTTTCCCACGATGTTCAACACGATGATCGAAGAGCTCGAGCACGGAGACGACGACGACCTCACCTGCGACCTGGCGTCGGCGGCCAACCGCGCCCATCTCGAGTTCTGTGCCGACGATCCCCGGCTCCTGCCAGTGGCCTACATCCCGTTCGTGAACTTCGATCGGGCCGCCGAACTCACGACCGAGGCGCTCGAGGGGGGAGCGAGGGCGTTGTTGATGCCCAACCGGTGCCCGCGCGACCATGCCCCCAGCCACCTCGCGTTCGACCGGGTCTGGGCCCAGGCGCAGGAGGCCGGCGTGCCGGTGACGATGCACGTGGCCACACCCGAGCTCGTCATGCCGCCGCAGCACCGCAACAATGGCCTGCCGGTCGAGCCGGACTTCCACGGCGGAGGCGAGAACTTTCGTTCGGTCAGTTACATGGCCATCAGCGCCGCGCCGATCCAGACGCTGTCGATGCTCATCTTCGATGGTGTCCTCGAACGCTTCCCTCGGCTCATGTTCGGTGTCATCGAGCTGGGAGCAGTGTGGCTGCCCGGGTTCATGCGACAGCTCGATGCGGCCTTCGCCGCCTTCGAACGCCACGAGGCAAGATTGAAGAAACTCACTCTCGAGCCGTCGGAGTATGTGCGTCGACAGGTTCGAGTCACGCCCTACCCCACCGAACCAACGGGATGGATCATTGCCGAGAGTGGCCCGGAGCTGTGTATGTTCTCGTCCGACTATCCCCACGTCGAGGGGGGACGCAACCCGCTGAAGCGATTCGATGACGAGGTGACGTCGTTGTCGAGCGAGGCCCAGGACCGGTTCTTCCGACTCAATTTCGAGGACCTCATGGGTTCGAGCTTCCGCAACGGCGTCCTGGCATGAAGTTCCGCTTCCCGGTGGTCATCATCGACGAGGACTTCCGTTCCGAGAACACGTCGGGCTTCGGTATCCGCGCCCTGGCCGAGGCCATCGAGGCCGAGGGTTTCGAGGTGCTCGGCGCGACGAGCTACGGCGATCTCAGCCAGTTCGCACAGCAGCAGAGCCGGGCCAGCGCCTTCATCTTGTCGATCGACGACGAGGAGTTCACTCCCGGTCCGGAGATCGACCCAGTCGTCGTCAACCTGCGGAACTTCATCGAGGAGGTGCGCTGGAAGAACAACGAGGTGCCGATCTACCTCTACGGCGAGACCGCCACGAGCCGAAACATCCCAAACGACATCCTGCGCGAACTCCACGGGTTCATCCACATGTTCGAGGACACGCCCGAGTTCGTCGCCCGGCACATCATCCGTGAAGCCAAGAGCTATCTCGAAGGCGTCAAGCCCCCGTTCTTCAAGGCGTTGCTGAACTATGCCGAGGATGGCTCGTACTCCTGGCACTGTCCCGGCCATTCGGGAGGCGTTGCTTTCCTGAAGTCGCCCGTGGGCCAGATGTTCCATCAGTTCTTCGGCGAGAACATGCTTCGCGCCGACGTCTGCAACGCAGTCGAGGAATTGGGTCAGCTCCTCGACCACAACGGCGCGATCGGTGCGTCGGAGCGAAATGCCGCTCGCATCTTCAACGCCGACCACTGCTACTTCGTCACCAACGGCACCAGTACGAGCAACAAGATGGTGTGGCACCACACGGTCGCTCCCGGTGATGTGGTGGTCGTGGACCGAAACTGCCACAAGTCCGTGGTGCACAGCATC
>JAHECQ010000543.1 GCA_024641625.1 Acidimicrobiales bacterium
ACCAAGTCCTGGGAGCCGAACGCGGACTACGTGGCGAGCGAGGATCTGTTGCACACCGTGTTCGCGACCACGATGGGGTTCGGTTTCATCGGTGGCGTGGTGGCGGTGATGGTCGCCCGCAACCTCCCGAGCCTGCGGGCCGCAGTCCCTGACGTGGTGGCACTGGCGGTCACCGCTGTCGTGCCGCTGTTCATGTCGACCGGTGGCTGGGGTGTGCTGCAGCGGATCATGTTCATCACCGCCGCAGTCTGGTACGGACGTGAAGCCGTGCTCCTTGCCGGCGCGTCGCGGGATCATTCCTCGAGCGTCGGTCCGCTCCCTCGTACCCGCGTCTGTCGCATGTAACGCCGGTAGCGGTCAGCGTCGTAGCCTGCGCCGCGATGCAGGATGCAGCGGTTGTCCCAGATGACCGTGTCGCCGGGCCGCCACTGTTGGGCCCATCGGTACTCGGGGCGCACTGCGAACTCGTTGAGTTCGTCGATCAACCGCCGGCTGTCGATCCCGCTCCAGCCGATGATCGAACGGGCATGGGAGCCGACGTAGTAGTTGCGGTGCCCGTGGCGTGGATTGGTACGCACCAGCTTCTGCTCGATCGGAGGTAGCGACGCGGCGTGGTTGTCATCAACCGGTGCGACCTTGGTGCGGCTGAAGACGTAGTCGTGGAGCACATGCAGAGCATCGATCTCGATCTGCTTCTCAGGGGTCAGGCGAGCGTAGGCGCTGCGCTGACTCACGAACTCGGTGGCGCCTCCCTCGGCCGGCACTTCATAGGCGTGAAGGATCGACACGTAGGTCGGCACCCGCCGGAACGACGAGTCCGAGTGCCAGAGGTTGTTGCCGGTCAGGGCGATGGTGTGCGGATCTGCGTTGCCGTGCTTGGTGTGGGCATCGATGACGTTGCCGATCGTGCCGACGTAGACGACCTCGCCGGTGCGCCCGTACGCCGTGTGGCTCTCTTCGGGCTCCCCGAGAGCCTCGGTGAGAAGCAACTGCGCCTCGTCGCTCATGCCCTGATCGGGAAACAGCAGCACCGAGTGCTCGTCGATGGCGACGTGCAACGCCTCCACCAGATCCGGCGAAAGCGGTCCGGTCAGATCGACGCCGTGGACTCGTGCTCCGAAGTCATCATGCAGGGGTTCGATCTCCATGGCAGCAGCCTCGCGCGTGGGTCTCGCCGAGGGAAGCTCGATCTCGGAGCGAGACTCGGCACCGACTACTGGTCAGGCCACATTCCCAAGGTGACCTTGCCGACGTACTCGCGTAGCTCGGTCGCGCCGAAGGGCTGCATGAACGGGCCGGCGCGCACGTCACGGTAGAGCCGGGCGAGCACGTGCGAGTTGGTGTAGCCAGAGCCGCCAAGCAGGTCCATGGCCTTGCTCACGATCTCGATCGCCCCCCGGTTCACTGTCCACTTCGCCACCTGATAGTCGAGCATCAAGCGATGGGCATCCTCCATCGTCGCCACGGACTCGGCCGGCGCATGGCGGGCGAAGTAGTCGTCCATCTGCAGCGCAGCGGCACCGAGAACTGCTCGACATTGGCCCAACTCCAGTGCCATCTCGGCGACGACATGCCGAACCCCGGAGTTCTCCGAGGCGGGTTGCCCGAGACGTGACTGAGTCGCGAGGTGGGCCAGGGCGGTGTCGTGGGCTGCCTCGGCTATCCCCAGGAACGCGCCGACCAAGGGGAGGTTGGCAAGCGCCCGACTCTGCAGATTCCCCACGCTCCACCTGCCCCAGGGGCCCAGCTTGTGCAGGTCCGGCAACGGTACGCGGACGTCTTCGAACAGCACGGACTGGCTGCCGGAGCTGCGCATCCCCAACGCGTCCCAGTCGTCCTGGGGTGTCATGCCGGGAGTGTTCATCGGCAACAGGACGCTGGCCAGATGGTCACCGTCGGCGTCGCGTAGACGGAGGTTCATCGCCAGATGCGTCGCGATCGGGGACAGCGTGACGAAGATCTTCCGGCCGTTGATGCGCCAGCCGCTGTCGGCATGGTCACCGTCGCGCACCGCTTCGGTGAACGGGTGAAGATTGTCGGTCCCGGGCTCGGTGGCCGTTGCGCAGATGAGCATCTCCCCGGTCACCAACCGGCCCAGGAGTTGTGCCAGCCCATCGGTGGTCGGGTGATCCGCTCCCAACCTCGCCTTGGCGTCGGTGTAGGCCTGCACCATCCCTCGACTCACCACGAGGTGCATGTTGAGAGCGATGGCAGTCGATGCATCTCCCCGGGCGAGGGTCGCGATGGTGAGGATCCAATCATGGATGGACTCCAGGCCGAAGCCTCCGAGCTCCACGGGGACGAACGCCGATGTGACCCTGCGTTCGATCAGTTCGTCGAAGTTCTCGCGACTGACTTGGTTGGCGGCATCGGCAGCCTGGGCGCGTTGGGCAAACGTCTCGACGAGCGAGCTCGCGGCCGCGACCACGGCTTCGCCCCGGACGGTCTGTGGGCTCAGTGCGAAGCTCATGGGAGCACGGCGTCGGGGGTGGATCTCGGTTCGATCACCGGTGACGGCGCACGGTGAGGCGACCCGGAGTCAGGAGCGTTGTGCGGAACGCGCAAGGCTGCGATGAGTTTCTCGACGAGCGTCTCCTGGAACCGGAGCGCTTCGGGGTGGTGGCGGTGACCGAAGCCGTGGACCTCACCCGGGTACGCGGTCAGTTCCAGTTCGCCGCCTGCCTGTGCGTAGTCGGCGACGAGTTCGTCGATCATGGTCGAGGGCACGTTGAGGTCGGCACCGGCCTGGACGAGCCAGACGGGCGGCAGGAATCGTGCCTGGCCGGCGCGCAGCAGCCGCGAGATCGACGCTTCACCCATGGTGGCCTCGTCCCCGAAGTAGGCCTCGGATGAGCTGACGAGGCGCCTGGCGTTGAAGGTCTGGCCTTCCGGCACCGGTCGGCCGACCCTGGATTGCGCGTATCGGTAACGTTCGAG
>JAHECQ010000101.1 GCA_024641625.1 Acidimicrobiales bacterium
GGTTGTGGGTCTGGCGGTTCCTGGCGAGCGAACGGGCTCAGGTCGGATCGGGCATCGGGTCCATGTCGAACCAGTGGCGGAGGACCCCGGCCCACGCCTCGGCCGACACCGGTGTCTCCACCGTCTCGCCCGACCGGGTCACCTTGAGGCGATCCTTCAACAGCGTCACCCGATCCGGTCCCCGGTCGAGCAGTCGCGTGGCGAACGGCTTCTGGACCCAGAAGCCATCGTCGTCGGTCTGCAGGTGATCGGAGGCCGCGTCGAAGGCGCTCAATTCCAGGGCAACCCGCTTGAATCGGTATTGAGCCTCGGGTACGCCGTCGACCAGCATCGCCAGCGTCGTGCCCCTCGGACTCGGCAGGAATTCGAACGATCCGATCCCTCCGTCCTGGGGACCCCGCTGGTTCAACGCGAGCGGACGACAGAAGCTCTCGCCGAAGCCGACGTCCACGAGGTAGGGCTGATCGAGTACGACCTCGAGCGCCAAGTGGTCGACGATCTCCGTCGGCCCGTTGCGTTGCACGGCCGCACCGATTCGCAGGACCTCGAAGCCGAGGGCATCGAGCAGGGCACCAAAGGCCCCGTTCAGCTCGAAACACCACCCACCTCGACCCAGCTCGACCACCTTGTGATAGGACCAGTCGAGGTCGGTGCGGACCCCCAGTCGATTGGCCACGTGGAGGTTCTCGAACGGCACCGCCGAAAGGTGAGCCCGCTGCAGCGTTTCCAACCCCTGTCGGTCGAGGCTCACGGGCCGGTCCATGCCGATACGGCGCAGGTAGCGATCGACGTCGATCATCAGGTCGGTCTCGCCCTGACCGTGTCACTGTCGATGGCTGCGGACTGTGAGGCGTTGGCGAACGCCTCCACCAGTGCTTGCTGCGCACCCGACTCGGGACCGGCCATCGGACGTCGGTCTGCCACCAGGGCCAGCGCGGTGCCGAGGTCCATCCCGACAGCCAACAGCGCGCAGACCGCAATGGTCGGGGCGCGGCCGATCCCTGCGCCGCAGTGGATCACGACTCCCTCGGGCAGGCGTTCCACGATGCGATCCACCACCGGCCCAATCAGTTCCATCGATGGTGCGTGCAGGTCCGGGATCGGGTGCCAGAGGGCCCTGCCTTCGGACTCGGCGCGCAACCAATCCACATAGGTGGGGTAGCGATCGGCGAGCTCGTGGTGCTGGTTGAGACAAACGATGAGCCCAGCGCCATCGGCCCGCCGCAGCGCTCGCTCCGGATCAGGTCCCACGACGTGCTTACCGCAGAGCCACATCGAGCCGAGCCGTTCCTGCCCACGCTCGACCACCACCTCGTCGAGCCCGCCATCGAGGGATCGGGGTCCGAACCCTCGCCAACCCTCTGCCCTGCCGGTCCGTGGCTCCACGACACGATGCTATTCGGTCGGACACGTCTGACATCATCGATTCGAGCTGCTTGACTGTTCGACCATGACCGCAATCACCGAATCGGTAGGCATCGCGTTCGAGGGTGATGGCGCGCAACGCGTTGCCGTCATCACGATCGACAATCCTCCCGTCAACGCACTCAGCCACCACGTCCGCCAAGGCATCCTCGATGGTGTGACCCAGGCGGCCGCCGATGCATCCGTGGCCGCCATCGTGTTGATCTGCGCCGGACGAACATTCATCGCCGGTGCGGACATCACCGAATTCGGGTCGGCCCCGAAGCCACCGAGTCTCCAGGCAGCGCAGGCTGCCATGGAGGACTGCGTCAAGCCGGTGGTTGCGGCCATCCACGGCACCGCGCTCGGCGGGGGCCTCGAAGTGGCCATGTGCGCCCACTTCCGGGTGGCTGACGCCGGGGCCCGCTTCGGCTTGCCCGAGGTGAAGCTGGGCCTGTTGCCCGGCGCCGGCGGCACGCAGCGCCTCCCCCGCGTGACCGGCCCGGCGAAAGCGCTGGAGATGATGACCAGTGGCGACCCGATCGACAGCACCGAGGCACTCGAGTGCGGTCTGGTGGACGAGGTCGTCGTGGATCTGCGCCAGGGAGCGATCGACTTCGCCCGGTCGGTGGTGGCCCAAGGGCGCCCACTGACCCGCATCCGTGACCGCAACGACAAGCTTGCGGTCGATGCCTCGCTCTTTGGCGACTTCCGTAGGAAGATCGGAGCCAAGACACGTGGGTTCCTCGCACCGGAATACAACATCCAATGCATCGAGGCCGCAGTCAGCCTGCCCTTCGACGAGGGCATCAAGACCGAGCGACGCCTGTTCGAGGAACTCATGAACGGCACGCAGTCCGCGGCCCAGCGTTACTACTTCTTCGCCGAACGCGAGGCGGCCAAGGTGCCGGGACTGTCCAAGGACACCCCGTTGCGGCCCATCGACCGCGTGGGTGTGCTCGGCGCCGGCACCATGGGCGGCGGGATCTCGATGAGCTTCGCCAATGTGGGCATTCCGGTCACCATCGTCGAACGCGACCAGGCATCGCTCGACCGGGGACTGGCGGTCATTCGCAGCAACTACGAGCGTTCGGCCAAACGCGGATCGATCACTGCGGCCGATGTCGAGACCCGGATGGCCCTCATCACCCCGTCGCTCGACAAGGCCGATTTCGCCGAGGTCGACATGGTGATCGAAGCGGTGTTCGAGGACCTCGATCTCAAGAAGCAGGTGTTCGCAGAGCTCGATGGCATCTGCAAGGCCGGCGCCATCATGGCGTCGAACACGTCCTACCTCGACGTCGATCAGATGGCGGCGGCGACCAGCCGACCCGAGTCCGTCATCGGAACGCACTTCTTCTCGCCGGCCAACGTCATGAAACTGCTCGAGGTCGTTCGCGGTGCGAAGTCGGGCGACGATGTCATCGCCACCGTGATGGCCCTGGCCAAGCGCATCAACAAGATCCCCGCGCTGGTGGGCGTGTGCGACGGCTTCGTGGGGAACCGAATGCTGGCTCAGCGTCGAATCGAGGCCGATCGCCTGATTCTCGAAGGTGCCACGCCGGCCCAGGTGGACAAGGTCATCTACGACTTCGGCTTCCCGATGGGCCCCTACGCCATGAGCGACCTCGCCGGACTGGACATCGGGTGGAACGAGGCGACCTCCAGCAGCTCGACGGTTCGCGAGATCCTCTGCGAGAGCGGTCGTCGCGGCCAGAAGAACGGCCGCGGCTACTACACCTACGACCCCGACACCCGAGCGTCGACGCCAGACCCCGAAGTGGTCGAGATGATCCGTACCTTTGCCGCCTCCAAGGGGGTGGCTCAACGACAGGTCACCGACCAGGAGGTGCTCGAGCGGCTCCTGTTCCCCATGGTGAACGAGGGAGCCAAGATCCTCGAGGAGGGCGTGGCCAGTCGGGCGTCGGACATCGACGTCGTGTGGATCAACGGGTACGGCTGGCCCGTCTACAGCGGTGGGCCGATGTTCTGGGCCGACACCGTCGGGCTCCCAGAGGTCGTGGCCAGGATCAAGCACTACGGCGAAGCGCTCGGCGGTCGCCACTGGGAGCTCTCGCCCCTCCTGGATCGGGTGGCGTCCGAAGGCGGAAAACTCCAGCAGGCGACCGGCGCCTGAGCACCTCCTCCCCGGCAGTGCCCCGTCGGGCGTGGCCACCGGCTGCGCCCGACGCGGTGTGCGTGCTCTGTCACACGTAGGGGGATAGCCTCGGCCGTCATGAGTGACACCGCCAAGATCATCTACACCCTTACCGACGAGGCCCCGGCACTCGCCACTTACTCGTTCCTTCCGGTCATTGCCACCTTTGCCAGTGCATGTGGCGTTGCGGTCGAGACCCGGGACATCTCCCTTGCCGGCCGTGTCATCGCCAATTTCCCCGAAAAGCTCACCGAGCAGCAGCGAATCGGTGACGCTCTGGCCGAGCTGGGTGCGCTGACACTCGAGCCGGAGGCCAACATCATCAAGCTGCCGAACATCTCGGCGTCGGTTCCCCAACTCAAGGCCACCATCGCCGAGCTCCAGGCCAAGGGCTACGACGTTCCGGACTTCCCCGACGATCCATCGAACGACGAGGAACAGGCCATCAAGAGCCGCTACGGCAAGGTCCTCGGGAGCGCGGTCAACCCGGTACTTCGCGAGGGCAACTCCGATCGTCGCGCGCCGCGTGCGGTGAAGGAATACGCCCGGCAGCATCCGCATTCGATGGGTGCCTGGTCGCCGAGCTCGCAGACGCACGTGTCCACCATGGGTGCCGGCGACTTCCGCAGCAACGAACAGTCGAAGACCATGGATGCCGCCGGCGACCTTGCCATCGAACTGGTGGCCGCCGACGGTTCGATCACCCCCTTGCGTGCTCCCGTGCCGGTGCTCGCAGGGGAAGTGGTCGACGCGACCTTCATGAGCCGCCGTGCGCTCCAAGCCTTCCTGGCCGAGCAGGTGGCGGACGCAAAGGCCAAGGGTGTCCTGTTCTCGGTGCACCTCAAGGCCACCATGATGAAGGTCTCCGACCCCATCATCTTCGGTCACGCGGTGCGCGCCTACTTCGCCGATGTGTTCGCCACCTTCGGCGACGAGCTCGCGTCGGTCGGCGCCAACCCCAACAACGGTCTGGGCGGCATCCTGTCGGCCATCGAGAAGCTCGATCCCGATACTCGGGCGGCCATCGAGGCCGCCATCGAGGCGGCGTATCACAGCGGCCCTGCGATCGCCATGGTCGATTCCGACAAGGGCATCACCAACCTGCACGTTCCCAGCGATGTCATCGTCGACGCTTCGATGCCGGCCATGATCCGCACGTCCGGTCAGATGTGGAACGCCGAGGGTAAGGAACAGGACGCCAAGGCGGTCCTGCCAGATTCCAGCTATGCCGGCATCTACCAGGTCGTCATCGACTACTGCCGAGAACACGGAGCGCTCGATCCCTCGACCATGGGCACGGTGCCCAACGTCGGTCTGATGGCTCAGGCCGCCGAGGAGTACGGCTCCCATGACAAGACCTTCGAGATCCCCTCTGAGGGGACGGTGCGAGTCACGCACGGCAACGGCACCGTGTTGTTCGAGCACGAGGTCGCAGCGGGCGACATCTGGCGCATGTGCCAGGTCAAGGACGCGCCGATCCAGGACTGGATCAAGCTGGCGGTCGGCCGAGCTCGGGCCAGCTCGACGCCGGTCGTGTTCTGGCTCGACGAGAACCGGGCCCACGACGCTCAGATCATCGCCAAGATCGACAAGTACCTCCCGGATCACGACACGAATGGCCTGCAGATCGAGATCATGTCGCCGGTGAAGGCCACCGAGTTCAGCCTCGAACGCATCGTGGCCGGTCAGGACACCATCTCGGTCACCGGCAACGTGCTGCGCGACTATCTGACCGACCTGTTCCCCATCCTCGAGCTCGGCACCAGCGCCAAGATGCTGTCGATCGTGCCGTTGATGGCCGGCGGTGGTCTGTTCGAAACCGGAGCTGGTGGTTCGGCACCCAAGCACGTCCAGCAGTTCGAGCGGGAGAACCATCTTCGGTGGGACAGCCTGGGCGAGTTCCTTGCGCTCGCGGTCTCCTTCGAGCACCTGGCCAACGTCACCGACAACCAAGGGGCACAGATACTGGCCGACACACTCGACGCTGCGACCGGTCGACTGTTGGCCGAGGACAAGTCGCCGTCTCGCAAGGTCAAGGAGCTCGACAACCGCGGCAGCCACTTCTACCTCGCGCTCTATTGGACGCAGGAGCTGGCCAAGCAGACCGTGGATCCTGCCTTCGCCGCTCGCTTCGCTCCCCTGGCCCAGAAGCTTTCGGACCAGGAGCAGAAGATCATCGGCGAACTCACCGATGTCCAGGGTCAGCCCATGGACATCGGTGGCTACTACTTCCCCGATCCGGACAAGGCCACCGCGGCCATGCGGCCGAGCGCAACGTTCAACGAAGCACTCGCTTCCTTCGCCTGATCGTGTCGCCTGCGAGCGGTGTCGAGCTGGCGCACCCCACGGATTTCGCCACGCTCATGACCCTCGAACAGCATGGGCCCGACACGTGGGTCGGGCTCAGCGCCGAGTATCCGTGGGGTCGCATCTATGGCGGGCAGGTGGTGGCGCAGTCCTTGCGGGCGGCATTGATGACGGTGGCCGTCGACTACCTTCCTCATTCCTTGCACGCCTACTTCATCCGGGGTGGAGACCTGAGTGAGCCGGTTCGTTACGAGGTCGATCGACTTCGCGACGGTCGTACGTTCTGTACCCGTGCCGTGGTGGCCCGCCAATCCGGTGGGGCCATCTTGAACCTGTCGTGTTCGTTCCAACGTGCTGAGTCCGCAGCCGAGGTCCAGACCGCCCGGATGCCGCTGGCGCCGGTCCCCGACGACGTGAGACCCCATGCCGAAGACTGGCCGTGGATCATGGAGAAGCGTCCGCTGGTCAGCTATCCGGGCGCCGGGCAGTCCATGGGGTGGGTCCGCATCAAGGACCGTCTCGACGAGGATCCACGCCTGCACGTGTGCGGATTGGCCTTCACCTCCGACACCGTCCAGTTCAACGCGGCCCGGAGCATCCACCCCATTCAGGTACCTCAGGAGAAGTACCACGAGACGTTCATGGGCGCTTCGCTCGACCACGCCATGTGGTTCCACCGCCCGATCCGGGCCGACGAGTGGCACTTGTATCAGTGGGATTGTCACGGGCTCACGGGTGCGCGGGGCATGACCGTCGGCAATCTGTTCGCTCCCGATGGAACGCACGTCGCTTCCATCGCTCAGGAAGTACTCCTGCGCGAGCGCCGCTCCGACTGAGCGTTCTCCGGGAGTCGCCGAGGTTCGCCACAACCGCTTCGACTACGGTCCGGCAATGCGCTCGCTGCTCCTGACGTTGCACATCATCGGGGTGTCTGCCTGGCTCGGTGGGAACCTCACACAGATGATGGTGTTGCCGTTGTTCGAGGCGTCGGGTCACGACGTCGCCATGGTGTGGCATCGAGCATCGACCGACATGGCGAAGATCTACTACAGCATTGCCGGTGGACTGATCATGTCGACCGGCATCGGCCTCGTCCTCGATGGGCCGTGGAAGTTCTCGGATGCGTTCGTGAGCATCGGCTTCACCGTCGTGATCATCGGTGGGGTCATGGGAGTCAAGTTCTTCGCCCCGACATCACGGGCGGCCATCGATGCGCACAGCCAGCGTGATCCGGGTGCAGCGGCCAAGGTGCGTCAGCGGTTCACGCTCGGCGCAGTGATCGACACGACGCTGGTCATCTTCGCCATCTACGCCATGGTGGCCAAGCTGGGGGTCTGAGGCGCCGAAGCACCGCATTCGGCGACTCACCGGGGAATCAGGTATACAACTGTTCGGCCCGGTGCCAGGGATCAACTCCCGTGCCCGGAGGAGATCATCCGCCCCCGTGTCGGGGGATCGGTTCTGACAAGGGGACATCACCATGGGGTTGCTCGAGAACAAGATCGCCATCGTCACCGGAGCTGCTTCCGGGCTGGGCGCGGCGTCGGCCATGCGGTTCGCGGCCGAAGGCGCCGCAGTGATGGCCGTCGATGTGCGTGGCCCGAAGGCGGCCGAGACGGCGGCTGCGATCAACGAGGCAGGAGGTCATGCTCTGTCATTCGCGGCCGATGTGTCCATGGCCGAGGACGTCGAAGCGATGGTGGCCGAGACCGTCGCCCAGTTCGGTGGCCTCGATGTGTTGTTCAGCAATGCCGGGACGTTGCGGCCGGGAACGGCCGTCGAGTTGAGCGTCGAGGACTGGGACTATGTGATGGGCGTCAACGTCCGATCGGTGTTCCTCGGGGCCAAGTACGCAGTGCCGGCCATGGAGGCGCGCGGCGGTGGTTCGATCATCAACACCGCATCCATCTCGGGTCTGCACGGTGACGGTGGCGCTGTGGTCTATGCCGCGTCGAAAGCGGCAGTCATCAACCTGACTCGCGCGCTGGCCACCGATCACGCTGCGGCCGGTATTCGGGTCAACGCCATCTGCCCCGGGACCATCGCCACTCCCCCGGTGCTCCGCATGATGTCCGATCCCGAGGTCATGGCCGTCAACGTCAATGCGCACCTGCTCGGCCGACTCGGCCGGCCCGAGGAGATCGCAGCCGCTGCGCTGTGGTTGGCCTCGGACGAGTCGTCGTTCGTCACCGGCGAGCATCTGGTGGTCGACGGCGGCCTGCGGGCCAAGTCGCCGTTGGGTACCCTCGCTGATCCTCGACCTGCGCACCGGCGATGACATCACCCGACGGTGGCGATGGGCTCGGCTCGGGGCCCCTTGCCGGGCTCCGTGTCATCGATCTCACCACCGACCTGGGGCGTTTCGGCACCAAACTGCTCTCCGAGGCCGGGGCCGAGGTGGTCAAGGCCGCCGGGCAGGGCGAACGGGGCGCCTCGATGGTCGACCCAGCGGCCGACGCGCTCGGTGGGGTGTTGGACTGGTGGTACGACGGTGGCAAGCGCCAGGTCGACCTCGATCTCGGCACCGAGAGGGGGCGAGCCAACTACCGGGCGCTGGCACGTCGGGCCGATGTCGTCATCGAGTGCGAGGTTCCGGGCTCGCTGAGCCGACTCGGCCTCGATCACGAGCACCTCGTCATCGAGAATCCGCAACTCACGCAGATCTCCCTGACACCCTACGGTCGGACCGGCCCCCGTGCCGGTTGGGTCAGCTCCGATCTCGTGGCCGGGGCCATGGGCGGCGTGATGTCCATCACCGGGTTGGCTGACGAGCCCCTCAATTCCTGGGGCGGACAGAACCACAATTTCGGCGGTTTCGCGGCGGCGATCTGTGCGCTGGCCGGTGTCCGCTCGGCTCGGCGAACCGGCGTCGGCCAGCTGGTGGACCTGTCGTTGCATGAGGTGGTCACCGGCTCGATCGAGAACCTGTTCATGCAGTACTTCTTCGACGACCTGCTTCCGATGCCGAAAGTGGCACAGCGGCAGGGATCGTTGCACTGGCTGGGGATCTACGAGGTGGCGCCGGCCCGTACCGGCTACGTCATGATCACGCCCACACCGGCAGCCCAGCCCATGGTTGCCTGGATGCTCGAGCGGGGCATCGAAGCGGCCCGGCCCTTCGAGGGCGCTCCCGTCGAGGAGTTGTTGGCCAACGCGCCGGCGCTGATGGCGGCCATGCGTGAGTTCCTCCTCACCGAGGACGCCGGTCCCTTGTTCGTCGAGGCCCAAGCTCGCCACATTGCCTTCGGCGAGGTCCAGACCGTTGCGCAGGCAGCCGACAACCCCCAGTATCGGTTTCGTGAGCTGTATCGCTCCGAGGCATCGACCGGGGTCACCAGTCCGGCACGGCTGGTTCGCTTCGTTGGCACGCCGGTTGGCGCACCACGACCACCGGCGCCGCAGCCGGCCGACGTCGAGGCGATCCTCGCCTCCTGGTGGGACCGACCGGAGGTCGCGGCGCTTGCCGCGGACGCTGATCCGACGGACAAGCCGCTCACGGGCGTGCGGGTGCTCGACCTGAGTTGGGTGTTGGCCGGTCCCTTTGCCACCCGGATACTCGGCGACCTCGGAGCCGACGTGGTCAAGGTGCAGCACGAGGCCCGGGCGACGCTGGTGAATCGGCCCGACTACCCGTACTACTTCGTCTGGAACCGATCGAAGCGATCGGCCACCATCGATCTGAAACACCCCGATGCCATCGCTGCCATCCGCCGCCTCGTCGAACAGTCGGATGTGCTGGTCGAGAACTACAGCTCGGGTGTGCTCAGCCGACTCGGGTTGGGATGGGACGACGTCCGTGCGTGGAACGAGCGGTTGGTCTATGTCTCGATGTCGGGGCCAGGGCACCAGGGGCCGTGGAAGGACGTCATCAGCTACGCGCCCACCATCCACGCACTGTGCGGCCTGACGCACCTCACCAACCCGCGAGACACCGGCGATGTCGGGTGTGGCTTCTCCCTCAACGACCATGCCGCCGGCTTCGCCTCGGCCTTCTCGATCCTGGCGGCGCTCGAAGCGCGCGACCGGACGGGTGCGGGCCAGTACATCGACATGGCTCAGCTGGAGATCGGCACCTATCTGCTGGGTCCCGCCATGATCGACTTCGTCAACAACGGGCGGGAGGCACAACCTTCGGGCAACCTCGACGGCCTGGCCGACCGGGTGCCCAACGAGGTGTATCGCGCCACCGACGGCTTTGTTGCCGTCACGGCCAACGATGACGCGATGTGGGCCCGACTCGCTCCCCTCTTGGATCTCCCGGCCGATTGGTCGACGGAGCACCGGCGGGCCGAGCGGACAGTCGTCGATGCGGCCCTCACCGGCTGGGCGGCGAACCGATCGGCCGAGCAAGCCGTCGACACCCTGCAAGCCGTGAACGTCGCCGCCGGCATTGTCCAGGACGCCGATCAGCTGTTCCGCCTCGATCCGCAACATCGGGCGCGCGGGTTCTGGACCAGCGGCGATCACGATGAGTTCGGCCATCGACCGCACGACCGATTTCCTGCCCGCTGGAGTACCTCGGAGCTCGAGCCGTATCGGTTGTCGCCCGCCTACCTGGGTGAGTCGAATTTCGAGGTCTGGGGAGACGTTGCAGGTCTCGACGTCGACATCATCGCCGAAGGAATGGGATCAGGCCTCTTCTCCTGAGCTGGGGCCGGGGAAGGTCGTTGGCGACATCGGCGGGAGCCTGGGATGATCTCGGGGTGACCGATCAACTCGTCCTCCGCTCCGACGCCGCCGGCGTTGCCACCCTTACGCTGAACCGTCCGGAGAAGCTCAACGCGCTCACGTCGGAGTTGTTCGTCGAACTCCGGGCCCACATCGAGGCGCTGGCCGGCGATGACACCATCGGGTGTGTGATCCTCACCGGTGCCGGCCGCTCGTTCTGCGCGGGAAACGATCTCGGTGGCATCGCCGGCGGGGCCAAGCCCCCGGCACCCGACTATCAGGCCGAGACCATCGATGCCCTCGAAGCGCTCCCTCAGCCCACCATCGCCAAGATCAAAGGCCACTGTTTCACCGGA
>JAHECQ010000544.1 GCA_024641625.1 Acidimicrobiales bacterium
CTCGATCGAGGTCGTGCAGGCCGCAAGAAAGCCGAACAGCACGAACGGATCGTGGAAGAAATCGGCCGAGGTGTTCCGGTTCCCCCAGTCCGGGCGACTCTCGACGTTGACCCCGAGGACGTGATCGGGCGCAGCGATGCCCTGATACCCCAGCGCTTCGGCTGCCTGGGCGATGTCACGAACGAAGCTCGGGTCACCACCGGTATCGATCAATGGCAGGCTGACAGCCAGGCTGATGGTCAACGTGGTTCCTCGCTTCTGACGTCGGGACCAGCCGATGGCCACCGGCCTCCTGCTGGTCCCGAGAGAGCCTAGACGACCGGGTTCCCGCCGTTGGGCCCGTCATCGAGAGAGGGGCCCAGATGGGTCACCAACAGGTGCGAATCACTTGGATCACACGATGAAGCAGGGTCAAAGGACCCTTCAGCAGCCGATCGCCCCCGCCTACGATCGCCAACATGCCCGAGGCAACGAACATCGAAAACCTTCGCCACAGCATCGGCGAACTCAATCTCGCGCACACCCTGGGTGATCCCGACGCCGTCGAGGAGATCAACGAGGCACTGGAATCCGGCGACCTCGATGAGGCAAAGGCTCGCATCACCGAGGTACTGCGGGGTCTCCAGGCCGTGTCGCTCGGAGGCTTTCCCGTCGGCGCAGAGCTCGACCTCGTCGAACTGGTGGGCTTCGACGACTGACGCGACCTTGCAGGCGAGCGCTGCCGCTGGAAGTGGCATCGACCTCTGCTGCGGCTCGCCCGGCGTTTGCGTGCTCTCTAGGATCATGCGATGACCGACGACATTCGCTTCCAGGTCCTCACGCTTCCGGGAAGGCCGTGGGAGGAATTCCGAACCCAGGTCCTGCAGGTCGAGCAGCTCGGTTTCGACATCGCCGCCGTACCGGACCACTTCTGTGACTGGGCGAACCCGCCTGCTCCCTGGCTCGAGTGCTGGACGTTGGTGGCCGCGCTGGCGGTGGAGACGTCATCGATTCGCCTGGCAACGAACGTGTCGCAGATCCCACTTCGCAATCCGGGCGTTCTCGCCCATCAGGCGGTGACCGTCGATCACATCTCGGGTGGTCGCCTGGAGCTCGGCCTGGGCACCGGTCTCACCATCGACCCCGGAACCGAAATGATCGGTCTGCCGAACTGGTCGAACGCGGAGCGCACCCACCGCTTCGGCGAGTACCTCGAGCTTCTCGGACTGCTCCTCTCCCAGGAGGTCACGACCTATGAGGGTGCCTACTACACCGCCGATCAGGCAGTGATGAACCCAACTTCACTCCAGTCGCCACGACTACCCCTGATAGCCGCAGCGCTCGGCCCACGAATGATGCGTCACGCAGCAGCGTTCGCCGACGGCTGGAACACCATGAGCTTCTCACCCGACTTCGCTCACCAGCTCTCGGAACTGTCGGCCCGCAATGCCCACATGGACGACCTGTGCCACGAACTGGGGAGAGACCCGAGCGATCTCCGCCGAGGTGTCAACATCTTCGATGCTCAGGCGCGATCGCTGGGAGGCCGACTGCGGTACTACGACGACGAGCATCTCCTGGTCGATCTGATCACGGGCCTCGGTCGGGCAGGCTTCACCGACTTCGGCCTCTACTACCCGAGTGATCCGGCCCAAGCCGAGGCATTCGAACGCATCGCCCGAGAGGTCATCCCCCACCTCCGCGAGGCCGCATCCTGAACGACGACGAGTCAGCCCCCGCCGGACGGCAGCGCCAACTCATTCCTTCAGCCGGCGCGTCCTCGACTTCAACCGCCCATGCCGGCAACGATCGCTGCGGAAGGAGGTCTGGTTCTTCCCGGCCAAGCGAGCGCCGGCCGCGGGTTCGACGTTCACCGTTGACGCCAACGCACGGGAGGCCGTGGTCAAGCTGTGTCGCGGCGCCTGGATGGTTCCCCGGGGTCAGGCGTTGGTCGCCCAGCCGCCGGCGAAGGGCAACACTTGGCCGGCGATGAAGTTGCTGGAAGACGACGCGAGAAAGCTGACGAGTTCGGCTTGTTCCCAGCTTTCCGCGATGCGCCTGGCGGGTACTTGGCGCAGCTGACGCTGTATGGCTTCGCTCTCCCAGGTGTCGCGTTGGAAGGCGTCGATGCTCTCCACGTAGGCCTGGGCGATGGCATTGATTTGCACATTGTGGCGGGCGACCTCGGCACCCACCGATCGCACATAGGCGTTCTGGGCAGCCCTGGCCGTGCTGTAGGAGCTGCTCTTGCCCATGGCGCGAAGGGGCGCGGCGCTGGTCACGACGATGATCTTGCCGGCCTCGCGTTCGATCATCTGGGGCAGGACAGCACGAACGAACCGCATGGTGGGGTGCACGAGGCGATCGAACATCGCCAGCCAGTCCTCGTCGGTGGTGTCGACCGCCGGTGTCGGCCTCCAATCGGCGATCAGGTTGATGACCAGCACATCGACTCGGCCTGCGTTGGCGACAACTGCGTCGGGCTCGGCCGGGTCCAGGTAGCGGCCGGTGTCGGCGATCACCGCAGCGCCTTCGTCGCTGAGACGCTTGACCACCGCGGGCCCCGTGTAACGGTCGGCCATGGTCACCAGTACCCGGCGGCCGGCCAGTCGATCGGTGGGCGCAGGAGCTGACATGGGCCGAGCGTAACCCAGGGTGTTGATCCCCGCCCGGGTCGCTCCGAGCACTTGTTGACCAAGGTTGTGTGGCGGTCTCGGCCTGGGGATGCGCCGTGACCTCAGGACATCGTCCCGTGACTCTGGGACATCCTTGGGTGCATAGTTGGCTTGTGCACCCGAGTACTCCACACCTGCCCGGCTACGTCGCCTGGTCGACAGCATGCGTCCTCGGCCTCGTGGTCCAACCGGTGCTGGGGGTGGCAGCCATACGTGATGGTGGTGGGGCGCTCGAGATCCTGGTCAACCTGACGTTGATGACGC
>JAHECQ010000545.1 GCA_024641625.1 Acidimicrobiales bacterium
AGGTCGACGCCGCGCTGACGACCACGAGTGACCCCACGAGGAGCACGGCCCAGTCGATGTGCACGCCCGGATCGGGCTCGGCGAGCCGGGCCGACGAGATCGGGAACGCCGGCGAGACCGCCACTGCGGCAATGGACCCGAGTACCACACCCACCGTCGCGGTGAGGATCGACGGCGCCGCCACCCCGAGCACGATCGAGCGCCGGTTCATCCCGAGCGCACGGATGACGGGGGCAACGTTGGCGGTCTGGTTGACCTGGCGGCTGACCAGCTGCGCAACGGCGACGAGACCAGCGATCCCTGCGATCACGGCGAACACGAGGAGTCCGTCCGCCAGCATGTCGAACGTCGAGCGGACGGGCGCCATTCGCGTCTCGAGCTCGGAGTGATACACGAACCCTGCCGGCGCCGCCTCGATCGCCAGCGCCAATGCTTGGTCCACAAAGGTGCCCGGATCGCCGTACAGGGCGTATCCCGTTTCGAACGAACCTGCTTCACCGATGAGAGCGCCGCTGTCCGGCGAGGCGATCGCGCTCGGTACGGGTTCGACGTCGAGGCTGTCCCGATACACGCCGACGATGTCGAACCTGAGCTCGGGCCCATCCACTGACCACTCACCGCCACTGCCATCGAACACACTGGCGGCGGTCTCGGCGCTGAGAGTGGGTGCCACGAGGACGTCACCGACGCCGAGATCGATCGCATCAGCCGCTGCTTCGTTGATCGCGATCTCCCCCGTGCCGCCGATCGAAGGCAATCGACCCTTGGTGACCTGTACCGAATCCTGCAGGTACTCGAGGTAGCCCGCATCTGCCCCGGTACTGAACGTGAACTCGTCCGCAAGGTCGCTGGCAACGAAGATCGTGGGGCTGGTCTCGACACGCGTCACTCCATCGAGAGCAGCGAGCCGCGCCTCCAGGTCGCCCATCCGATCGAGATCCGCGGCAAAGCGCGCATCGCTGATGCCGACGAACAGATCAGGGGCTGGGTAACGGTCCTGCAGTCGATCGAGCACCGACGAGGTTCGTCGCGCTCCGGCCACCGCCGCAAACAACGCGCCGGACACCAACGCAACCACCAAGACCGAGAGCAGAACCTGCCAGCGCCGGCGGTTCACTTCTGCGCTCGCGACCATCGTCACGGCCGTCGACTGGATCATCGAAGCGCTCGCCCATCGGCGCGGCTGCCGAGCCTTGAGGACATCACGACACTCACCCCCGTGACGCCCACGGTACGCGATCGATGCGGCGAGGACGAGGGTGTCACCCCGTCAAGCGGCAGGGAGGCTTGCACACCCATCGCTCTGCGAACTGACCATCGACGGCGACTGGCTGTACCTGCGCGAGGCTGGTCACAACGCTTGTCCCGACAGCTCCTCCACCGCAGCAAACAGTCGACCCGATTGTCAGTGGACTGATCAGAGCGCGACGACCAACGGCTCGTACACCACGGGTTCGTCCATCTTCCAAGGCCCGACTGACCCAGGCTCCCGGCGGACCGTTCGGGCGAAGTCGTGGATGTCTCTCATGGCGAAACACCTGGTCAACAGGCATTTCGTGGGCACGACGGGACTCGAACCCGGGACCTCTACCGTGTCATGGTAGCGCTCTAACCAACTGAGCTACGCGCCCTCGACCCCTGACTTTGGGGGTTTCGGAAGCACGATGATAGCGCCATTCGGCGCGATCATCCGCGAGCGACGCAAATCAACGCATGAGGCCCGGACGCCGCCTTGCGCTGGACCCGGCGAGTACCGGGCCCAGCGCATCGGCGTGACGTCACCGGGTGCGGCGCCCGAGAGCGACGAAGCCCGATCCGGCGAGCACCAGCATGGCTGCCAGGAGCGCCATCAGCCATGATGCCGCGCCGGTCGCCGGCAACGCTGCGGGTGCCGGCGCAACGGCCGCCGGAGGCGCGGCCGCTGGCGGCACCGGCCCGGCAACGGTCACGATCTCGGGACCGTTGCACTTCTCGGACGCCGCCGGGTACGAAACCGCTCCCGTGGCGCTCGGGTTGACCTCTGCCGTGACCGTGACGCCCTCACGCAGACGTGCATCGGTCGGGTCGAACTCCCACTTGCCGTTGGTGTTCTTCCAGCCCGGCCAGTCCTGCGGGTCCGCACTGGCGCCGGGGTAGAGAATCCGGCCCGAGAGCGGCTGGTTCATGAGCTTGGCGACCTCGTTTCCAGACTTGTCCCGAATCGTGAGCGTTGCAGTCCTCCCCGTCGGATCGAGACCCTCGAGGACGACGGCGTAGTCGATGTACGGGATGTCCCCGTCACAGACCGGTGACAATGCCGTGATCCGCAACGACGGTGCCGGATCCTTGGGGTTGCACTCGCCGCCTGTCTTCTTGGCGATCAGGAACCTCCACGGCCCAACATCGCCGGTCAGCTTGGTGTCGCCCAGCGGGTTCACAACAACGACCGCGAAGTCTCCGTCGCGCTCCTCGGTGTACGCGTACTCCTTGGTGTTACCGGGAATGGTGACCACGCCCTCCTTGGTGCACGTCGGTTCGCTCACCGTCGGCACCGCCGGAGTCACCGGATCGACCTCGTCGTCCCGCTCGACGTAGGACAGCGAATAGTGCGACACGGCCTTGCCGGTGTAGTGAGTGATCGTCACCGAGTCCTTCGGCGGGGACACTGCCACATACTTCACGGCATCGTCAGGCGTCGACTGGTCAGACCCAGCCTTCACGCAATACCCGTCGATCAGCTTGCCCGGAGGCGCAGTGACCGTGACCGACAACGGATCACCGCTCGTGTTGATCTTCCCCGAGTCGAGTGGTCCGCAGACCTCCTGACCGGGCTTTTCATCGGCGGCACCCGCAGGCGAAGTGCCTGCGAACCCCACGATTCCTGCGACGGCCAGTGCCGCCGCGACCACGATGCGCTTCATGTCCACCTTCCCACCATT
>JAHECQ010000102.1 GCA_024641625.1 Acidimicrobiales bacterium
ACTCCCTGCGGGCGTGCGCTGGCGGCGTCCTGGCCATCCCCGAGGTGAGTCAGTGCCGAGGTGTGCCGCCCAATCATACGCCCGCACACGCCCGCCACCCGCCCTGTCGTCGAGCGGCGGAACGTCCGAGCCGACCGACGAGTTCGCCGATCGCGCTCCTCGTTGCTGACCAGCGTCTCGCCAGTGGAACAGCGCTGTTCTACTATCCGCGCATGACCGATGAAGCCGTCAACACCGCCGAATCCCGCAAACGCTCGGTTCCGGGATGGATGGCGGGAACGCTGATCGGGTTGGCCTCGGTGGTGGCCATCGTGAGCGTGTTCTCGACATGGGTCAAGGTCCAGGCGCTGGACACCGAAGCCTGGGTTTCGCTGAGCGATCAGCTCCTCGACGAGCCCGAGGTCCAGTCGGCGCTCGCGACGTACTTGGTGGACGAGATCTACCGGCAGCTCGACGTGGCCGGCGAGGTAGATGCGGCCATGCCCGACAATCTCAAGGGTTTGGCTCCCCTGGTCGCCGCGTCGCTCCGCGGACCGGCCACGAGTGGGGTGGAGCGATTGATCGCTTCCGAACAGTTCCGCGCCGCCTGGATCATCGTGCAACGTTCGGCGCACCAGGCACTGGTCAACATCCTACGTGACGAGACACGACAGGGCCTGTCGGCAGCCGATGGTGCTGTCACCCTCGAGCTCGGTGAGTTGTTGCGCGTCGTCGGCAAGAACCTCGGACTGTCCGATGCACTACTCGATCGTCTGCCGGAAGATGCCGGACGAGTCACGGTGTTCGAGTCCGACCAGCTCGCCGCCGCTCAGAAGGCCGTGCAGGTCCTCGATTTCCTGTCATGGTTCACGTTCCTGGTCGTCGTTGCCCTCTACGCAGCGGCGGTGTACATCGCAGCGGATCGCCACCGCGTCGTACTGCGAAACGTGGGGTTCAGTCTGGTCGGCGCCGGTGTGTTCGTGTTGATCGTTCGCGCCTTCGCCGTCCGAGTAGTCATCAGCACCATTGTCGCTCAGCCGGCCAACCGACCGCTGGCCAATGTCGCCGCCTACGTCGCGACCGGCCTCGTCCGGCAGATGGCCTGGTCGGGGATCTTGTACGGCACCGTGATTGCGCTCTTCGCCACGTTGCTCGGTGGGCACCGATGGGCGACGTCCGCACGACGGCTGGTCGCACCGGTGTTCAACTCCTCGAACGGAGCGGTCGCGGCGGGCACGGCGATGCTCATCGTCCTCCTGCTGTGGTGGAGCCCAGGTCGTGCCTTCGATCGTTGGGTCACCGGGCTCACGCTGATCTCGCTCGTCATCGCCGCCATCGTCGTCCTGAGCCGAGCCACGCGGCGGGAGTTCCCGACGACGACGTTCGAAGAGGTCGTCGGCTCGTTCGGCCGAAAGCGTCGGTAGGGGGAACGGGAATCCGATCCTGAGGCCGGTCGACTCAACCGGTCCCACCGGCAACGTCGGAGTTGTCGAGGTCGAAGAATCGGGCGAAGGCCGGCCATCTCGCCGGGATGAATCGCAACACGGGAAGACCGAACACCAGACTCGAGACGCTTCCGAAGCGCTCGAAGAGCACCGCGTTCACGGCAAAGGAGAAGGCTATCACCCGGCCCACGATGAAGAACCAGCCCAGCGTGGCGATCGCCACCCCGACCGTGCCGTAGATCGACGACGCTCTGTTGATCTTGTCCGGCAGGTAAAGCTGCGTGATCGCCTGGAGACACGCCAATACCACCGCAACGATGGACGCACCTGGTAGCGCGGCACCGGGGTCGCGGGTCTCCCGTGGAAGCGTGACGTACAACACGGACCAGAGCGCGACGTACATCGCAGCGACGGCAACGAACGAAACCGATGCCAAGGCCACGCCGCTCGCCGCTCGGATGCGATTGAGGATGGCCGAGACCAACGCAATCGCCACCACGATGCCGACCACGATGCCGACCACGCGAACGGGAATCTTCTGCTTCCCCCCGAGCCGCCACGAAAGGGCGCTCGACAACACGAGTGCTCTCGTGAGTGAACGACCCGTGGTGGCGATGCCGAAGAGGCCACCGGCCACCGCCAGCCACGGCGTGGTTGCTCCTTGGGTGAACGCTTGATCGATCTCGGTGGCCAGCGATCCCGAGAGACCGGCCTCGCCGGCCACGGATGCGACCCCCAGATGCTGCCCGACAAGGCCCATGCAGCCCACTGCGAAGAGCACGAGGGGGACGAAGAAGAGAAACAGGCGGAGTGACAGCGCGCTGCCGAGCAGGGTGCCGGCGGCACTCTTGTCGCGTTCGTAGATGTCCATGCCGACATCGATGGCCGTGATCCGGTTGCGCAGGTCCTCGAACCATGTCGCTACACGTTCGGCGGTGCCCCGAGCCCACGCCGGCATCCAGGCCGACCCGGCGTCGGCCTCGAGAAGTTCCTCGCTGAGACTGCGCTCGTCCCGGGTCACGGTGTTTCCGCGGCCTGACGATGCCAGAGGCTTCGGCGAGATGGACCGATCGGTTCGTCCACACCGTGGGACTCGATGGTCAAGTCGGCCGAGCTGGAACGAAGCCACCGGACGTAGGCTTCGGTGAGCCTGGGCGCGGTCACGCCGTGGGCCACCACGCTCAACAGGACGGTGACCGTCGCGACCTGGACGATCCGAGCGGTCCCCGGGAGGTTCGCCTCCTCGACGATCGTCAACATGAAGACGATGGTCGCCAGCCCGCGCGGCCCGAACCAACCGGCGAACGCCATGGTCGGTGGCGCGGCACCCGAGCCCAGGAGCGACACCGCGACCGGGATCATCCGCACGATCGTCAGGCTGAGCAGGGCGTAGACGACCGTCGAGACATCGAGATCCGGGATACCACTTCCGATCACGACTGCGCCGAACGCGAAGAACGTCACCGCGCTCAGGAGACCACCGAGCTCCTCCATGAGGTGCGTGGTCGCATGTGCGGTCGCCGCGCCGAGGAACCGCCGGTAGAGAAGCCCCGCCACGAACGCTGCGATGAACCCACTCCCGCCGAGCTCATCGGTCGTGGTGTAGGCGATCGCTGCTGCGGCGAGCGGGATGACTTGTCCCCATTGCTCGTCGAGCCACCCCCGACGGTTCGAACTGGAGACCACGAGGCCGATCAACGCGGCAACAAGCACCCCGATGCCGACCGCTATGCCGACCTCCTTCAGCAGGTCAGCGATGATCCCGCCATCGAACCGGGGGGCTTGTTCGAGCTCGGCGAAGGCAACGGCGGCAAAGAGAAGGGGAACGCAGACCCCGTCGTTCAGACCACTCTCCACGTTGAGTCCCTGGCGAAGCTGCGACGGCAACCGACGGTCGGACACGACCGTTTGACCGAGCGCGGCATCGGTGGGAGCGAGGAGCACCGCCAGCACGACTGCTTCGAAGAGGCCGAGGCTCGGGAAGATCCAGATCGCCATCACCGAGCCGAGCACGATGGTGAGCGGCAACCCGATACCCAACAGGCGAGCCGGGAGGCCGGCCTCGCCCATGAGCGCTCGCGGGTCGAGAGCTGAAGCATCGGAGAAGAGCACCAGAGCGAGGGTCACTTCCGCCAGGAGCCGCACGTCGGCGGCGGAGAGCCCGGACCCGATCGTGTTCAACACCTCGCTGCCGAGCAGGTAGCCGGCGCCGACGAAGAGGATCGCCGGGGTGATGGCCGACCCGCGCACACGACCGGATACTGCTGCGAACACGACGAGCGCAATCGAGACTTCGGTGATGCCCCAGCCCATTGCTCGACCTCAGTTCATTCCCGCCCAGGGGCAGTCGTTCGGATTGTCATCTGACCTCGACTTCGAACTCGGTTGACCGGAACGTACAAGGTCCAGTGAGACTGGAGGATGATCCTCGATCAGGCCTTCCGAAACCCGGAGCTGACGTGATGCTAGCCAGGCGCCCCCGGTCGACAACTACTGCTGCCCAAGAGTTGGTGCCGACGGATGCAGTCGTGCGATTCGGGCACCCTCGAAGCCCACATCGCTGCATGACCGCCTCGGTGCGTCCCTCACGGTCGGGACGGTCACGCCGAACCCGGCACCACCCGATGTTCTCGAACCCGCTTGAGGATGCGGATGGTCATCGCGAGCACGGGCGACGACAGGGACGCCCCGAGGAAGCCTGCGAGCAGCGCGCCCACGATCGTTGCCAGCAGCCCCACGATCGGGTGGAGTCCCAGCCGGTCGCGCGTCAGTTGCGTTGTCATGACGGTCTGAACGACGTTCTGCACGACCAAGATGACGACGAGCACGACCAGCGCCTTGGTCGTGTCCCCGGTTCCGAGCGCGACCAGACAGGCGAAGATGGCCGAGAAGATCGCTCCGAGATACGGCACGTAGGACGTCACGAACGTCACGAGGGCGACGGTGAACGCCAGCGGCAGTCCGAGCAGCAACATGGTGACACCGATCAACACTCCGGTGACGAGGCTCGTGAGCGTCAGGACTGCGAAACCTTGCCGGATCACGGAGGTGGCATCATCGATGATGCCACCGCCAAGGTCGGCATCGACGCCGAGGTGGCCGCCCACCCAGTGACGGAGCTGCACCCAATCGGTGAGGATGAAATACAGCAGGAACATGCCGAGGAAACAGCCGGCGAGGAAGGCCAGCGCACTCGAGAACACGCTCGTGAACCATGCTGCGACACCCGGGATCAGATCGATGCCGAACTGCTTCGCCTGATCGATGCGGTCGCTGGCACCGCCGAGGTCGACGTCCATGCTCTCGAGCCAATGGTCGATCTGATCCAACCCTGCGATGAGGAAGCGGCTGATCTCATTGCCTTGCTCGATGACGCCATGCACCGCGAGTGCGATGGCACCGACGATCGCTGCGAGGAGACCGAGCATCACCACCACTGCAGCGGCTGGTCTCGGTACCTTCCATCGTTGCATCGCATCGACCGCCGGCGCCGCCAGCATGCCGATCACGGTGGCGATCACCAGCGGCACGACCAGGCCCGCGAGCGTGGCCAGTGTGGTGTACACGATCGAGCTGAGCGCCAACACTCCGATCGCCATCCAACTGGCTCGGCCCCATCGGTACAGGGTGGACTGGTTCGACCAACGGAACGATGGGGGCGTCAGTGGATCGGTCACGATCAGTCGTTCCGAACCGCCACGCGACGACGAACGAACGGGGCGACGTTCCGAGGCACGGCCGACCGCCGGCCGATCATCGACGAGATGCGGGGCCGCCGGTGGAGCGACCCTCGCCGAAATGCCGCCAGACGGCGCTGATGAGCACAGCCCCGACGATCGAACCGATCACACCGCTCGGACGGAGCGACAGGCCGTCACCTGCGAACAGGCTGGCCAGCAAACCCCCCACGAATGAACCGGCGAGACCGGCCACCAGGGCCATGCCCCAGTCCACGCCGCTATTCGACCGGCCGAGCAGCAGCTGCGCTGCTGCGCCGATCAACATTCCGAACAGCAGGATTCCGATAATCAGCACGGGGTGAGGCTAACGCCACCGTCAGCTCGCTCCGCAACCGGCCTCCACCCGATCGTCGGCTCCGGTCGGCGACCACTCGGGGGGTCGATCGATTCCGCAGTCGGGCGATGTAGCCTCCGGTGTCATGAAGGCGACGGGCAGTCCGGGAGGCGATTCGACCCGATGAAGTTCCCGATCACCCAACCTCGCATGCTGTTTCGACGCAAGACCGCACGAGACGATGCGATGGCAGGTCTGGTGCTCGGTGTCGAGAGCATTCCCGACGGCCTGGCGAGCGGTCTGCTCGCCGGCGTCAACCCGGTGGCGGGCCTCTACGGATACATGTTCGGCATGGTCGGTGGCGCCTTGTTCGCAAGCACATCACTCATGACGATCCAGGCGACCGGCGCCATGTCGATCATCGTTGCCGACGTCAACCTCAGCGGCCGAGCCGATCCTGCTCGCTCCCTGTTCACCCTCTCGATCGTGACCGGCCTGGTGATGATCTTGGCAGGGTTCCTGCGGCTTGGTTCATTCCTGCGATTCGTGTCCAACTCGGTCATGACAGGCTTCGTGACCGCAGTCGGCATCAACATCGTGCTCGGCCAACTGAACGATTTCAGCGGTTACCAGGCCAGCGGGGGCAATCGGGTCGCTCGGGCGTTCGACCTACTCTTCCATCTCGATCGGGCGGACCCCGCGACGGTCGCCGTTGGCAGCCTGACGATCATCCTGATCGTGTACCTGCAGCGCACGCGTCTCGGACCACTCGGTTTGGTGGTCGCCGTGTTCGCCGGATCGGCGTTGGGCGCGTTGTTCCGATCGTTCGACCACGACATCGCACAGGTTCGGGACATCGCTGACATACCCCGTTCGCTGCCGTTCCTGCGCCTACCGGTCGTCTCGGAGATGCCCTCGATGCTGATCCCAGCGTTGTCGCTGGCATTCGTCGGGCTTGTCCAAGGGGCAGCGGTGTCGGCCGGTTTCCCGAACCGCGACGGGAGCCTGCCCGACAACTCCCAGGACTTCGTCGGTCAGGGAGCAGGCAACGTCGTGTCGGGGCTCTTCCAGGGTATGCCCGTGGGTGGTTCGATGTCGGCGAGCGCGATCGTGGTCGGTGCCGGCGCGCGCAGCCGGGCTGCGCTCTTCTATGCCGGGGGCGTGATGGCCGTCGTGATTCTGGTCTTCGCGTCAGTTGTCCAGCGCATTGCCATCCCGTCGGTTGCCGGACTCCTGATCGTGGTCGGCGTCGGCACCGTGAAACCGGCGAAGGTGCTTCGGGTGGCGCGTACTGGGCCGGTCCCGCTGACCGTCATGTCGATCACCCTGATACTCACACTGATCATTCCGCTCCAGTACGCCGTGCTGGTCGGCGTCGCCCTGTCGGTGTTGTTGTTCGTGATCCGCCAGTCGTCCCGACTCTTCACTCGCCGCATCGTGTTCCGCGACGATGGTCGGGTCATGGAGACCGAGCCGCCATTGGATCTGCCACCCGGCGAGGTCGTGGTGATCCAGCCCTACGGAGCGATCTTCTTCGCCACTGCGTCGATCCTGCTCGATCAAATGCCGAAGGTCACCCCCTCGACCCGCCATTCCGTGGTGATTCTCCGCGTCCGTGGCGCCGACGACGCCGGCGCCACCATGCTCGACGTCCTCGCCCAATATGCGCGAACACTGAGTGAGGTCGACTCCAAACTGGTGATCGTGACCGACAACGAACACGTGATCCGGCAACTCGACGAGACCGGGGCGATCGGTACGATCGGCCGCGACAACGTCTACCGAGGCAACGCCTTCGTCGGTGAAACCGTCCGGCGCGCCTACGCTGATGCGATCGAATGGGTCGCCGACCACCACTCAGGAGACCAAGAATCATGAGTCTTTGGCTCAGCGTGATCGGCGCCGCCATCGTGGTGGCGGCCGCAGCTCTTTGGGTGACACGACGAGGGGACGACAATCGGCGAGGTTCGACCGAACTCGACCGTGACAGCCTCGCCGACGATCAATTGGGTCTCTGACCGCCGAGATCCGAGCGTTCGCTCACCGCGCCCCCAACGCAGGGTTGGCCAAGGCAACGTCGAGGTCCATTCGGCGTTGCTGGACGGTCTGGGCCGAGGCACGCACGAGATCATCGCGATCCACCATCCCAGGATCGGCGCGAAGCGACACGTCCGATTCGAGGGCGGAACGAAGACCGCTGGCGGCGCGCCCCAGATCCTGGAGGGCGGTCGCTCTGGCAGGTTCGGTCGATTCGATGGCCAACGACCCTGCCCAACCCTCGAGTTCGACGATTCGGGCACCCGTCACCTGCCAGGCGCGACCGAGCTGGGCCGGATCACTCGTGCGCAGGATTTCCATCGATCCTTGGTCGTGCACCCAGCGGCACCCACTGAGCAAGTCGGCCATGCGACTGGATTGCGGATCGGGACCGGAAGCAGGTTTCCGTGAGGATGACATCCCCCTGACAACGGCGAGGATGGCCAACACCCCGGCGACCAGCAACGCGAGCAGCAGCAGATTTCGTCCATTGAGACCGGAGTCCTCCTCGCCTTCGGGCTGGGGTGCCGTCTCGGGAGGAGCCGTCTCGGGAGGAGCCGTCTCGGGAGGAGCCGTCTCGGGAGGAGCCGTATCGGGCGGTGCCGTCTCGGGAGGAGCCGTCTCCTCGGGTGCGGACGCGCCATCGTCACCGCCCTGGGTCGTAATCGTCGGAATCAGACCGTCCGACAACGATCCATCGCCGCAGCCGCCCAACACGAGCACCAGCGCCAACCCGATGGGAGCCGCCAGCGCGTGAACTCGGCGCACCTTGCTTCGTGCAATCCTCGACGTCTCTTCCATTGTTCACCACAGTTCTCGGCCGACGGGCCGTCGGCAATTGGACCCCCCGATCGTAGGGGATGCCCAGACCGACCACCACGATGCCCGTCGAGCCTGCGGGAGGCGCCAGTCACTCGCCGTCGATGGCACCCAACCGCTGCTCGGCGTCACGTGCCCACCCGGTCAGGATCGAGGTGATGGTCCTCGAACCCGCCTATCGTGCACTCGAAGCAACCGACGAGGAACGTGGGAACCGTGGGACACAGCCGGCACGATCAGCCAATGCCATCACCGAATGCACCCGACCGTCGTCGTCACGTGCCTCGAGCCTTGGTCTTCTCGTTGGGTGCAGTGATGCTCCTCGGAACGCTCGCCGCCTGCGGTGACGACGAACCGTCCCCGGAAGAAGCGTTCTGCGCGGCGGGCGACTCCTTACGGACCGACATCGCCGGCCTCCGCGATGTTGACATCGTCGCCAACGGGACCAGCGCGTTCGACGAACCGTTCGCCTCGATACGGGCCGATCTCGAGGCACTCAAGAGCAGCGGGTCCGATGTTGCGGCCGACGAGATCGCCGCGCTCGACACCGCAGTCACCCAGCTCGGCACCTCGATTGACGGGTTGGGAGCCAACATCTCCGTCGAGGCGGCCCGAGCCGTCGGAGACTCGGCGAAAGCCGCTGTCACCGCAGCCGACGCCGTCCTCGAGAAGCTCAACACGACCTGTTCGTAACCGCCCCTGATCGCTATCGGTGATCAACCGGCCGAGACGAGTTCGGCTTGCGGCGCCCCCTCGTCGGCCGCGACAGCATCGCCGTACAACAAGTTCATGGCGATTGCGGCGAGCGGCACGACGAAGACGAACACCAAGGTGGCCAGACCCGAGAACAGCCAGAGCGGAACGGCGGGGACGAGCACCAGCAGCAGGAGCGAAACCGCCATCGCCATGACGAAGACGATGCCGTTCAAGGTCGCCGTCACGAACGCCGTGTGGAACCAGCGGCCGCGCACCAGTTCGGAGCTGCGTCGCAACGAGTTCGCGGCGTCAGCGCCCTCATGGACGATCGCATGCGGGATGAACTGGAACCGCACGAGCTGACGGATGGCCCACGGAATACCGATCACCGTTGCGACCAGGACCGCCACGATGGCGTAGGCCCGGACGAAGGCACCGAAGAGGGTTACACGACGATCCCATGTCCGGTGGACCGCGCCCGTCACCCCGGCGAGCCCACGCACCCCTTCACGTTGACAGTCCGCCACGATCGCGTTGACCACGACGTACGTGGCGAGGTTGACGAAGCTCCCCGCCAATGCCGCCATGAACAGATTGGTCCCGTGCGACGGACGGGCGAGTTCCAGGAAGTCGCCCAACATCGGTACGAATCGGCCAACGGCCGCAATCGACGCGGCGAGCACTGCTGCGGGGACGTAGAGCAGGCCGGCACCGACGAAGACGAGAGGGGCGCCACGATAGGTGGTCGAAGCGGCGCGGATGATCTGGCCGGCGCGACGCCGGCGCCGGAGTGGTTGGGACTCGACCCTTGTCCAGTCCGTGCGGCCGACCACGAACCGGAGGAACCACACGATGGCGAGCGCAGTGATCGCGAGACGGCCCGGCGTGACCGTCGCAGTGATCAACGCGCCCGATCCGCGCTCGACCAACCCACAGAACGCCGAGATCACCGACGAGCCGCCGGAGTTGCCGGCGGGGATGAGGACGCTCGAAGAACGCAATTCCTCGAACCACGGCAGGGGTTCGAGCCAACGGGCCTTGGATGTCGGGCCAGTGGGGCCGTTGAACGCGCCGTTCTGACGTTCTCCCCAACGTCCGGCATAGGACAGCCAGGCCAAGGGATCCGAAGGCTCGTCGACCGAGTCGGGCAAGAGGACGACCTCCGGCGCCAACCGCTCCGAGGGACCCGTGGTGTTGTCGCAACCGAAGCCCTCGCTGGCACCTCGACCGAGGTAGAAGGACGACCCGAAGTAGCTCGCATGTGATCCGGCAGATGCATAGACGACGGGGTGGTCGCCCTCCCGCTCCAATTTGGCGGCATCCCACTGGGCCCGCTCGCCCCCTTCGTGTTGGGAGTATCCGACCTCGACGGGAGCCGACGCGAGCGCCTCCTCGACCGACGACGCATCGAACAACAGCGAGATGCCCTCCCAGTCGCTCTCGTGCTTGTTGTTCCAGTCGTTGTAGTACCAGTAGAACCAATACTGCACGACGAGCTTGTCTGGCACATCGGGCTGCTGCACGATGTGGGCGTAGACCGTCGCCGGACGGTTGCCCGTGTACTTCCAGAAATCACGCTCGTAGATGCAGCCGGGCGTGAGCGAGTTGCCCGGGAAGTCGAGGAAGAACCCCTCGCCGAGCTCGAACAAGTCGGCAGCGCTCGGGGCCCGGGTGACGATGATGTCTCCCCGTCCCACCTGTCGCAGGGCGACCTCGGGGTTGTCGAGCACGATGTCGACCGAACTTGGACGGTAGGGCTCGCCGTCGGGGTCGCAGGCGTCGACTTGCTGCTTGCGCATGATGATCGGGGCGAACCGTTCGACCAGTTGCTGCGCTGAGTCGTCGGTTGACGTCGGCTGAAC
>JAHECQ010000103.1 GCA_024641625.1 Acidimicrobiales bacterium
AAGGCTGGGGCAGCGGGATCGTGCTGGGTGGGTTCGCGGTGGCGATCGTGGCCCTGGGAGGGTTCGTGGCTTGGGAGCATTCGACGGCGGAGCCCATGCTCGACCTGAACTTCTTTCGTAATCCACGCTTCTCGATGTCGGCGTTCGGCATCACGGTCATGTTCCTGGCCATGTTCTCGACCTTCTTCGTGCTCACCCAGTACCTGCAGTACGTCCGGGGCTACTCCCCGCTGCGGGCGGGGGTGTCCACCTTGCCATTCGCCCTCACGATGGTGGTCGTCTCTCCCCGGGCGGCGACCCTCACGCAGCGGGTCGGAGTGAGGAGGATCGTCATCGTGGGCCCGTTCATGGCCGCCATCGGGCTGTTCGCCATGTCGACCCTGACCGCATCCACGCACTACGTGGTGTTCGCGCTCATGCTGTGCATCACGGCCGCCGGGATGGCGATGGTCATGCCGGCGTTCACCGCCGGAGTGTTCGCCGGCGTGCCGCCTCAGAAGGCTGGTGTGGGGTCGGCCGTCAATGACACCACCCGCGAGTTGGGTGGTGCCGTCGGCATTGCCGTGATCGGTAGCGTCGTCACTGCGGTCTACCGGTCCAAGGTCGACAGTGCATTGGCCTCCTTGTCGCCGGATCTGGCCGAGCAAGCTCGGCGCAACGTGGGGCGAGCCATCCAGGTGGCCGAACAGGTCGGCGAGCAAGATCCAGGCGCTGGTGCGAAGCTGCTTGGCGACGTGCGTGATGCGTTCGTCGTCGGCGGCCAGACCGGCTTCCGGGTCGCTGCTGTCGCAGCCTTGCTCGTCGGGGTGGCCATCGCGTGGAAGTACCCGGTGGGCGAGATCGAGCACACCGGGATGTCAGGGCACTGATCCGTCGGAGCAAACCGATGAAGCGACCGGGGGTTGTGTTCCCGGTCGCTTCAGATCGGTCGCCCGTCCGGGTCATCGCCCCGACTTGCGCGTGCCCCCTGACGGGTCGACCGAGCGACAAGTCCATCAGTTGGCAAGTGATGTTCGGCCACCGGTCGCTTGTGCCCCCCGCCAGGGTGCTTACTGTTCCGGTGGCCGAATCTCTGATTTCACGCTACGTCACCAAGCGGCCACAAGTGAAGCGATTGGGGTGAATCGCCCAGCGCACACCGGCCAGGTGTCAGGCCAGCAGCGAGGCTCGTTCGGGCTGGGACTCCATGTGGATCCGGGCGTAGCTGCACAGCGGCTGCACCTTCATGCCCGTGCTTTCGATGAGATCGAGGACGGCGTCCAGGAAGGGCGCTGAGTGGCCGTGGCCTCGAAGCTCGTGGCGGACCTCGACATGAGAAATGACGAACACGTTGCCGGTGATCCGGTAGTTGACCACACCGACGACCCTGTCGTCGTGGCGTAGTTCGTATCGACCGGCTGCTTCGTTGTCGATGATCTCGACGCGTGTTGGGGACGGCACGAGGGGACAGGATAGGCGAGACGGCCCTGCGGCTGGGCTCGGCCGGGTTCTTGTTCGGCACGCCGCCCTACGTACGATCATTCCCTCACTTGGCCGAGTCGGGGCTCTACGCTGCTCGTGGTGAACGACAGGTCAATCAGGGCCAACGGGGACCGGCGTCCGATCGGCATGTTCGACAGCGGCTTCGGCGGATTGACGGTGGCGCGTGCCACCATCGATCTCCTGCCGGGCGAAGACCTGGTGTATCTGGGAGATACCGCCCGCTACCCCTATGGCGCCAAGCCACAGGAAGAAGTTCTGAGTCATGCCGTCGAGATCGCCGAGTTTCTCGTTCAGGAATTCGACATCAAGTACCTCGTGGTCGCGTGCAACACCGCAGCGGCGGCGGCCCTCACGCACCTGCAGGACCTGCTCCCGCTGCCGGTCATGGGCGTGATCGAGCCGGGTGTGCGAGCGACCCTGGCGGCCACCGAGACCGGCCGGGTTGCCGTGATCGGCACGGTAGGGACGATCGGATCGGGGGCCTACCCCGAAGCGTTCGGCAAGATCGACGCCATGATCGACGTCACCGCGTGCGCGTGCCCGGGCTTTGTCGAATTCGTCGAGCGTGGCAACACCGAGGGCCAGCAGGTGGGCATCCTGGCCGAGCGCCTCTTGGCGCCCGTGGTCGAGGCCCACGTCGACACCTTGCTGCTCGGTTGCACCCACTATCCCTACCTGGCGCGAACCATCGCCCAGGTGATGGGTCAGTCGGTGGTGCTCGTATCGTCAGCCGACGAGACTGCTTTCGCCCTGGCTGACGATCTCGAACGCCTGGGCCTCAAACATCCCGATCAACCCCGTGCCGGCGCCCATCGATTCATCTCCTCGGGCGATGAGCGAGCGTTCGCGCAACTCGGCAGTCGGTTGCTCGGTCCGGAACTCGTAGACGCACAACGATGGGAACCCAATGTCAGCTGAATCGAGCCGCCCCGATGGGCGGGCCAACGACGAACTTCGACCGATCACCTTCGAGCGTGATTTCACCACCATGGCCGATGGTTCGGTGCTGGTGAAGTTCGGCCAGACCCAAGTGCTGTGCACGGCTTCGGTCGATGAGGATGTCCCCCGCTGGATGAAAGGCACCGGGCGGGGCTGGGTGACCGCTGAGTACAACATGCTTCCCGGTTCGAGCCCCGAGCGCATCCGTCGGCGGGTGTCCGGCCGAGACCAGGAGATCCAGCGTCTGATCGGTCGCAGTCTGCGAGCGGTGTGTGACCTCGAGATGCTGGGCGAACGGTCGATCGATGTCGATTGTGATGTTCTGCAGGCCGACGGGGGCACCCGCACCGCATCGATCTGCGGCGGGTTCGTCGCCTTGCACGATGCCATCAGCCGACTCGGCCTTCCCAGGCATCCGATGATCGACTTCTGTGCTGCGGTCAGCGTCGGGGTGGTCGGCGGTGAATGTCGGCTCGATCTTCCCTACCTCGAGGACTCCAGGGCGGAGACCGACATGAACGTCGTCATGACCGGCACCGGTGAGTTCGTCGAAGTCCAGGGCACCGCCGAAGGGGTGGCCTTCTCCCGCTCCGAACTCGATCGACTCCTCGATCTTGCTGCGGGCGGCATCAGTCAGATCATCGAGCTCCAGAGGCAGCTGCTGGCTGTCCCCCCGACACCCCGAGCCACGGCTCACTGAATCACGGTTCGCTCGACCATGGCCGATCGACCGACCCTCGTGCTGGCAACCACCAACGTCGGCAAGGTCGACGAGCTGCTCGCTCTGTTGGGCGACCGTTTCGTGGTGCTGCCCCGGTCGGCAATGCCCGCAAGAAGGCCACCGAGATCGCCGAGGCCACCAACACCGCGGCCTTGGCCGACGACACCGGATTGTTCGTCGACGCGCTCGACGGTCGCCCTGGGGTGCACACCGCCCGGTACGCCGGAGTTGGCGCCTCCTACGAGGAGAACGTGGCCAAGCTGCTGCACGAGCTGGCCGGAGTCGGCACGACGGGGTCACCCGGCCGACGAGCCACCTTCCGGACGTGCATCGCCCTGGTGTGGCCCGACGGGCGGGAATGCATCGGCGAGGGCGCAGTGACGGGGATCATCACGCCTGAGCGGCGGGGGAGTGGAGGCTTTGGCTATGACCCCGTGTTCGCCCCGGTCGAGGGCGATGGCCGAACCTTTGCCGAGATGTCGCAGTACGAGAAAGGAGTGCTCAGCCACCGAAGCCGAGCCCTCGAACGTCTTCTGGAACAGCTCTGAGTGGGACCAGTCCCGGGCGTGAATGGTCCGATGACCGTCAGGATGGCATGACGAAGCCGTCGACCAGTACGGCGAAGTGCTTCGAAGTGGCGCCGAGTCGTTTGGGCAGGACGTCCTGGTAAGCGCCCGATTCGTAGAGTTCCTTCGCCTTCTCTCGTGATTCGAACTCCAGCACGACCGTCTGATGGCCGGCGGATTCGCCTTCGACGACCTCGGAGTTGGTGTCGGCCACCAGCACTTTGCACTCGGAGCCGATCTTGAGCGCCGGACCGGCGCCCCTCTGATACTCCTTGTACAGGTCGCGGTCTTCGACTTGGTAGTTCACGATGAGATAGGCAGTCACCGCGTGTGTCTACCACGGCCGGGCGGACCATGTCACCGTTGGAAGTACGATGGGCGTCGCTCCTGCCAGCTGAGGAGGTCCTCGTCCTGCGGGGTCTTCGCTCCTGGCTCGGTTCCCTGCGGACGTGGCGGAATTGGCAGACGCACCAGGTTTAGGTCCTGGCGCCGAAAGGTGTGGGGGTTCGAGTCCCCCCGTCCGCACCGCCCCGAACCGCATGCTCGAGAGACACAAATGGCGGCATCCGGCCCGGTAGTCTTGCCGCATGACGATCCCTGGAATGCCCAGCGCCGAGCTGTCCCCCTCCGGATTCGGCTTCGACATCTACCAGCAGCTGCTCAAGGAGCGGATCGTTTTCCTGGGTCAACAGGTCGACGATCAGATCGCCAACAGCATTGCCGCACAGATGCTCTTCCTCGCCGGTCAAGATCCTGACAAGGACATTTGGCTCTACATCAACAGCCCCGGTGGTTCGGTCACCGCCGGCATGGCCATCTACGACACCATGCAGTTCGTGAAGCCCGATGTGGCCACGGTGTGCCTTGGACTCGGCGCCTCGATGGGACAGTTCCTCCTCACCGCCGGCGCCCCGGGGAAGCGCTATGCCCTGCCCCATGCGCGCATCCTGATGCACCAACCCAGCGCCGGTGTGCAAGGCCAAGCGAGCGACATCGCCATCCAGGCCGAGAATCTGGTGAAGATCAAGCGGGAGATGGCTCAGCTCATCGCCGACCATTCGGGTCAGACGGTCGAGCAGATCACCACCGACTCCGACCGCGACAAGTGGTTCACCGCAGAGGAGGCTCGTGACTACGGGCTGCTCGATCGGGTCATCAAGCGAGCCGGCGAACTGACCTGAGTCAGTGCCTGAGCGCTCGCCGTCGACTCAGGCGAGGCGAGACGCCCAGGCCTTCTGTGCCAGGTTTCTCAGTTCGGTGACCGCTGCGCCCCTGCCATCGGGGTGGCGGAACATCGCCGATCCCGAGATGAGCACGTTGGCCCCAGCCGCAGCGGCTCCGGTCACGGTGGAGGCGCTGATGCCGCCGTCGACCTCCAGGTCGATCCAGTGATCGGCGGTGTCGAGCAATCGACGGGTCGCATCAACCTTGGGCTCCATCGACGGGAGGTAGGCCTGGCCGCCGAAGCCGGGATTGACCGTCATGACCAAGACCATGTCGAGGAGATCCAGGACATGGCAGATCTGGTCGATGGGCGTGTGGGGGTTGAGGGCAACCGCAGGCGATGCTCCGAGCTCGCGGATCGCTGCGAGCGTGCGATGCAGATGGAGACAGGCTTCGGCGTGCACGATCACGACGGAGCAGCCGGCATCGACGAACGAGGCAAGCAGGTGATCGGGTTGCTCGATCATCAGATGTGCCTCGAAGGGCACGCTCACCTGGTCGCGGCACGACTTGATGACGTCGGCCCCGAAGGTGAGGTTCGGGACGAAGCGTCCGTCCATGACGTCCCACTGGATACGGTCGACACCGGCGGCCTCGAGCGAGCCGCATTCTTCTCCCAGACGAGCGAAGTCGGCGGGCAGGACGGACGGCGCAATGAGGATGTCGGGGATGACAGAGCTCGGAATGCCAGAATCTGGAGTGAGCGGGTCAGCGACCGCAGGAGAAGATGAGCCGATGTCGGACATAGATCCACCATCCTGGTCCCTGACCGGCAAGGTTTCCACCGATCCGTCGGTTTCCGACGCCGAGAACGCCGCGCTCGGGGGGGATGCCGTCGCGGTCACGGGCATCGCCGCCGGTGGGGCCGGCATCGGACGTGCTGCCGATGGCCGGATCATGTTCGTGAAGGGAGCACTACCGGGTGAGACCGTTCGGGTGCGAGTCGACCGGGTGACCAAGCAGTTCGCCGAAGCCACGGCGATCGAGGTGTGCTCGTCGTCGCCGCAGCGAGTCGACCCTCCTTGCCCCGAAGTGGCGCGCGGCTGTGGAGGCTGTGATTGGCAGCATGTCGAAGGTGAGGCGCAGCGTGACCTGCGCCGAGAGGTCGTGATCGACGCCTTGCGCCGAATCGGCAAATTCACCATCGACACCGGCGCACGGTCGGGCGTTGGCGACGGTGCGGTGTCGGTGCTGACCGGACCTGCACTTGCAGTCGAGGGCTACCGCACGGTGCTGCGAGCAGCGGTGGTCGGTGGGCGAGCCGGGTTTCGGCGAGAACGATCGCATGAGATCGTCGTGGGTGACCATTGTCGGATCGCTCATCCGCTCGCCGAGGAGCTGCTGATCGAGGGCCGCTTCCCCGGAGCCGATGAAGTCAGGATCGTCGTCGGCGCTCGCACCGGCGAGCGCATGGTGGTGGTGCATCCGGATCCCCGCAGCGGTGGACTTGGTCGCGTCGACGTGCCGGACGACGTCGTGGTGATAGCGACCGACGAGGTTCGTGCCGGCCGCCTCGCCTGGGTGCACGAGGAGATTCATGGGCACCTCCTGCGTATCTCCGCGGGGTCGTTCTTCCAGTGTCGGCCCGATGGTGCCGAGGCCCTGGTCGATCTCGTCCGGCCGGTGGTCGAGGCCTCTGGCGGCGCGATGCTGGATGCATACGCCGGTGTCGGCTTGTTCGCCGTCTCGCTGGGTGGACCGAGCGTCGGTTCGATCGTCGCGGTCGAGTCGAATCCGTCGTCTGCAGCCGATGCTCGCCACAACCTGTGTGCCCTGGCCGATCGAGCACGTGTCGTCGAGAGCCGGGTCGAACGATGGGAGGCACAACCGATGGATGTGGTGGTGGCCGATCCTTCCCGCCGCGGCCTCGAGCGAGCGGGTGCCGACCGCCTGGCAGCCACCGGTGCCACGAGCTTGGTGCTCGTCAGTTGCGACCCGGCATCCTTGGCGCGCGACGCGCGCCTCTTGGTCGATCACGGGTTCACGCTGGATCACGTCACGGTGGTGGACCTGTTCGGGCACACGTCCCACGTGGAAGCAGTGAGCGTCCTGCGACGATGATCAGTGCGGTCCGGGCACGAGACCGACGCGCGTTCGGTGAACGTTCCGCCCCGGGCCCTGCGCACTAGCCTCGGAGCATGAACATCGGAGATGTCGTTCCCGACTTCGCGGCCCTCGATCAAGATGGTCGGGAGGTCACATTGACGGAACTGCTGGGCGGGGGATCCCTCGTCCTGTACTTCTACGTCAAGGCCATGACCTCTGGTTGAACCATCGAGTCCCGTCGTTTCCGAGACCTCAACGCCGAATTCGCTGCGGTGGGGGCAAGGATTGTCGGGATCAGCGCTGATCGGTCCGATCGGCAGAAGGAATTCGACGACAAGAACGAATTGGGTTTCCCGTTGCTCAGCGACCCGGACAAGCGGGTGGCCAAACTGTTCGGTGTCAAGCGCCTGGGACTGCTACCGAACCAGCGAGCGACCTTCGTGATCGATCAGGATCGTGTCGTCATCGGGATGGTCCGAAGCGAGTTGAACATGAACACCCACGCCGACGAGGCGCTCGACGTGCTCAAGGCTCGGGCGACGTGAGCGACGAAGCGAGCACGACGAAGACGATTGCCGCTGCGCCCCCCACCAACGCCGCTCCGATGAAGGCCGATGTCGGGGAGCGGGTGAACACCGGGACCCAGATGATGGGACCGAGAGCGTTGCCGGCGAACCGAAACGACATCGACGCTGACAATGCACCGCTCCGATTGGCCGGAACGGCAGTCGCCGCAAGGCTGCCCAGTGCGGTGATGACGCCAACCGCCGCTGCGCCGACGACGATCCACACGGCGGTCAGCGGTCCCCAGTGATCGGCAAAGGCGAGGCCGGCGAACGCGACCGCCATGAGTAGTGCTGCGATGGCCCCGGTCGGTGCCGCACCGATGCGGTCGACCATTTTGCCCCAGACGGCTCCCATCACGAAGCCGGCCGCCGGACCGCAGAGAATGATGAGCCCAGCCTTGGTGGCATCGAGTTCGAGTAGGTCGCGCGCCTTGAGGCCGAGCAGCACGTTTCCGGCATAGGGGCCGCCGGCGAAGAGCAGAGCGGACGAGCCGATCAGCAGCATCCGAAGCGTCAGCAGCGGACGGATGGAAACGGTGGGACGTTCCGCGCTGCTCGATTGCCGGGGGAGAACGAAGATCAACGACAGCGCGACGATGGCGGTACCGATGTAGGCAGCCCGCCACGAGGTGTCGGCGGCGATCCCGCCGACCAGGGGACCAAGGGCACCTCCGGCGGCCTGGAAACTCGAGTAGACCCCAACCTTGGATCCGAGCTGCCCGGCCGGTGTCAGCTCTGCGAGACTTGCGAGCAGGAGCGGGGTGAAGAACGCGTTGCACGCACCCTGGAGTCCCCGGCCGATCAGGAACAGGGCCAGATTCGGTGCGAGCGCCGTGGCGATCGAAGCTGCGGCGTAGCCCACCAGCGATCCCCGGAGGGAGCGGCTTCGGCCCACACGTTCACCGATGGTGCCCGATACCAGTAGGAGCGCGGCCATCGGGAACATGTAGGCCGACAACCCCCAAGCCACGGCCTCGCTCGAGGTGTTGAACGCCGTGCGGAGTTCGGGAAACATCGGCACGATCATCAACGTTCCGAAGGGGCCCATGAACCCGCCGACGTAGAACGGGAGGATGGCTCGCAGGGGAGGCCTCGACTGGGCTTCCGGCGGGCGTGAAGTGGAGAGGGCGGAGCCGATCGAGGCGCTTGGCAAGGATCGGATGCTAGGCCATGATGCTGCCATGAACGACACGGCAAAGAGCCGGTCCGGTGGTGACGCCGGGACTGCGCCCTCCTTCGATCACGACCGAACCGAGCTGGTCCGTGAGCTCATGCCGTTTGCCGGTGCGATCGGCCTACAGATCGTCACCGACACCTCATCGGAAACGGTGGCCACCGCCGATTGGCGTGCAGAACGCTGCACCGTCGGCGGTGCGTTGCACGGGGGCTACCTCATGGCGTTGGCCGATTCCGTCGGCGCGATCTGCGCCTTGGCGAACCTGCCGGCCGGCGCAGTCGGAACCTCGACGATCGAGTCGAAGACCAACTTCCTCCGCGCGGCGACCCAAGGCCCGATCACCATTCGATCGGCACCGTTGCACGCCGGTCGCACGACCATTGTGGTACAGACCGACATCACGCGACCCGACGGGAAGATCGTCACCCGAACGATCCAGACTCAAGCAGTGCTCACCGCCTGAGTCGATGATCTCGTGCTGTCGGGTTCATTCGGCGAGGGTGGCGATGCCGCCGTCTACCGGGATGATGGCGCCGGTGATGTACGAGCTGGCGCGTGAGCCCAGGAAGATGGCCGCGCCGGCCATGTCGTCGGGTTGTCCCAGGCGCTTCATCGGGCAGGCTCGGGCGATGGCCTCGCCGTGGTTGTCGAGCGTGTAGGCCATCATCTTGGAATAGAACGGACCAGGGGCGATGGCGTTGACCCGGATGGCCGGGGCCAACACCTTGGCCAGGTGGCGGGTCAGCATGTGCACGGCCGCCTTGGAAGCCGAGTACGAGTAGGTCTCCAGCGTCGGCACCCGGAGTCCGTCGATCGATCCGATGTTGATGATCGATGCCGGCGCCTCGGCCGAGCCTGCAGCCTCGAGCAACGGCTTGAGGGCCTTGGTCAGGTGGTAGACGCCCTTGAGGTTCACCGACAGCACCTTCTCCCAGGCATCCTCACCGAAGTCGTCCATCGGCGCCCCCCATGTGGCCCCGGCATTGTTGACCAGGATGTCGAGAGACGTCTCGCGATCGCTGATCTGATCGGCCAGGTATCGACAACCCTCGGGGGTCGACAAGTCGGCGGGAATCGAGATGCACTCGCCGAACTCCGCGAGCTCTGCTGCGGTCGAATCACAGTCGGCGGCCTTGCGGGAACTGATGTAGACGCGCGCTCCGTGTTGCACGAAACCGGTGGCGATCATCTTGCCGATGCCGCGAGAACCGCCGGTCACGACAGTGCTCTTGCCGGCGATCGAGAAGAGGTCGATGGGGGTTCGGTCGGGGAGGTCAGTCATAGAGGGAGGGTGTAGTGGCCAGCGGCCGGCCGCGCAATCTCCTCTGCCCGGCAATCTCCTCTGTGCTGGTTGGTCTCGCCGGCGATGGCTGTCACAGCGCCTCTCTATGGTCCTCGGCATGGCTCCCCCTGTCCTCGTCCTCATCCTCGTGCTCGCCGCGCTGGTCGTGGCCTCGCTGTCCGCGCTGGCGTCGTGGTTCGTCCTGTCGCGCCGATGGCCGGGTACGCCCGGCGGAACGACGCAACTCGACCAGACACTCGTCGACGCCGCGCTGTCGGCCATGCGGCTCGAGCGGGGCGAAAGCCTGCAGGCGATCGTCGACGCCACCATTTCCGTTGCCTCCTCCAAGCTGGGAGATCAGCTCGAGGCGGGCCGCTACGTGATCGATCGTGAACACCAGGCGGTGGTCGAACAGGTTGCCAGTGTGCACGGCGAATTGCGACGCATGACCGAGATGGTCACCCTGCTCCAGCGCGAGCGGGCCGAACACGAGGGTCGCCTCAACGAACGGCTCGAGAACGCAGCTGCCATCACCACCCAATTGGCGGCCACCACCACTTCCCTGCGCGACGCCCTGGCATCACCCAAGTCTCGCGGCCAGTGGGGCGAGCGCATGGCCGAGGACGTCCTGCGCATGGCGGGCTTCGTCGAAGGGCTCAACTACACCAAGCAGACCAAGGTGGCCGGTGGCGGCGTCCCGGACTACACGTTCCTGCTGCCGAAAGGGCATGTCGTCAACATGGACGTGAAGTTCCCGATCGACAACTATCTCCGCTGGCTCGATGCGACCGGACAAGCCGAACGCGAGCAGCACATCAAGAGTTTCCGTCGCGA
>JAHECQ010000546.1:0-888 GCA_024641625.1 Acidimicrobiales bacterium
CCTTGCGATCGCTTGCCTGCAGAAACCGAGGGTCGTGCACGAGCGCCGGGTCGATCTCTGCAGCGAGCGCCCGCCACTCGGCATCCGAGGCGCAGGCCACGGACACCCAGTCGTCGTCGCCGGCGCACCGATAGCAGTTGTGTGGTGCCAGGCGGGCATCGTGATTTCCGGACCTCAGGGGTTGGGTTCCCCGCAGTTGATACTCCATCCAACCTTCGGTGGCGCACGCGGCCATGACCTCCCAGAGGGCGACGTCGAGGTAGCAGCCCTCACCGGTCCGCCGTCGAGCCACCAGCGCAGCGGTGATGGCGAAGGCAGCGCAGATGCCCGATGCAGGATCGCCGACCGAGATCCCCAGTTCACGTGGTGGACCGCCTTCGTAACCGGTCAGGGATGTCAGGCCCGACAACGGTCCCGTCGTTGGGCCATAGCCCATGTAGGTCGCCAGCGGCCCGACGCTGCCGTAGCCCGAAATGGACGCCACGATCAGGTCCGGCTTGATCCCCCGAAGCACGTCGTAGCCCAGCCCGAGCTTCTCCATCACCCCGGTGGCGAAGTTCTCCACCAACACATCGCATTGGGCCACCATCGACTTGATCGTCTCGATCGCCGCCGGATCGGCGAGATCGAGTTCGATGCTCTGCTTTCCTTGTTCCCACTGATTGAAGTACGCCGAGGTGTTGAGCGACGGTTCGACATCCGGCGGATGCAGCGCGAGTCGTCGTCCCAGTCCGGGGCGACCGCCCGATTCGATCTTGATGACCTCAGCCCCCAGGAACCCGAGGTGCAGCGTGCAGTATGGCCCGGCCCAGACCCACGTCATGTCCAGGACACGCACGCCCTCGAGCGGCCGCCGGGCCCCTTGCTCGAGCTGGGTTCCGGGTCGCG
>JAHECQ010000546.1:898-2911 GCA_024641625.1 Acidimicrobiales bacterium
TCGCGGCCGTCGCGCGCCGAAACGAGCGACAGCCGATGGGTCGAGCACGGGAGCGGGCCTCATCGGGGGATGGCCCTCGCCGGCGGTCCAGCGGAACGGGTGACCGAGCTGGGTGAGGGCGCCGGCAACCGGATGATCGACGCGATGGAAGAAGCCACGGTCGATCAGATGCGGTTGGCCTTCGAGGTCGGCCATCGTGAGCACCGGCGCAAAACAGACGCGCCGAGCCTGACCCTCGTGCCAGAGGTGGTCGACGGTGTGCTGTTCGGTCCACTCCTCGATGTAGAGGCAGAGCAGGTCCTCGTTCTCGTGGCGCAGTTCATTGGTGTCGAAGATGCCGAGATCGACCCATTCGGGATGGCCCATGAACTCGACGAGTCGTTCCCACTGGTCCTGTTCGACGGTGACCAGGAAGATCAGTCCGTCCGAGCAGCGGAAGATCTTCCACGGGTTGAGGAGTCGAGAGCCGAGCCTGCTCGGGTTTTCGCCCATGTAGCTGGCGGCGATCAGCGCGGCCTCGAGCATGCCCGCCGTGTGTGCCATCGAGGAGAAGTCGATGTAGTCACCGGTGCCGGTGCGTTCGGCTCGGTCGAAGGCGGCCAGGGCCACCATGGCCGAGGCAAAGCCGGCGTTGAAGCCGGTCTGATGGCCGAACACCTTCAGCGGCGGCTGCTCCTCCTCGGTGGAGGCTCCCGGGGTCTGATACGCCCAGCCGCCGGCATGGCTCACGGTCAATTCCTCGGCCCGGTAGCCGGAGTAAGGTCCGGTGCGACCGAAGGGTGTGATCGAACAGATCACCACTTCGGGTCGCGCCCCGAGCACGCCCCGAAGATCGATCCCCAGCTCTTCGAGTTCGTCGTCGGTCCAGTTGGTGATGATGATGTCGGCCTCGGCCAACAGTGGAGTCAGTCGTTCGTCGACTTGCGCCCGCTCGTGGGGATCGACCACGACGGAACGCTTGTTGGTGTTCAGGGCGAGAAACATCCCGCTGGCGTCGGGGTCGGGGACCGTGGCGAAGGGTCCGCAATGGCGGGCGCGCTCTCCTCCCGGCGGTTCGATCTTCACGACGTCGGCCCCCAGGTCGGCCAGGAGTCGAGCGGCGAAGGGAGCGGACGCCATGCTCCCGAGTTCGAGCACCCGGACACCACGGAGCGGTCCGGCGTCATCGGCGATCACGGGCTGGTCATGGGTCAAGACGGAATCCTGTCGAGTCGTACGGCCACGCCCTCGAGGCCGGGCGCTGCGGGAGGATACCGATCGAACACCAGCGGATCGTGACCGGGGATGACGAACCGTGGATCGTCGGCCAGAGCCCGAAGGCGACTGTAACCCTCGATCATCCGGCCGACGTCGTACACGATCGAGAACGGACGGACGTGCTGCATGTTCTCGTAGAAATGTGCAGCATCCGAGGCCAGCACGATCCATCCGATCTCGGTCCACACCCTGACCGATTGCAGCCCTCGGGTGTGCCCACCGATGAGGTGTACCGATAATCCGGGCGCCAGCTCGGCGTCACCATCATGGAACACGACGCGCTGGTCGAACACGTTCAGCACCATCTCGGCGACATGGGCGCCGGTGAATGCGTGCGAGAGCGGAGCATGGGTCATGTATCGCCCGGTCGCGTAGGCCATCTCGTTGTCCTGCAGGTGGAAACGCGCGTTGGGGAACTGGGCGAAACCTCCGACGTGGTCGTAGTGCAAGTGGGTGAGGATGACGTCGGTGACCTCCGCTGCGGAGACACCAACGGCCGCAAGGCCCTCGGTCACCGACCGAACGAGCGTGCGCTGTCGACGTTCGGCATCCAGCTCGGCAAATCCGGTATCGACCACCCAGGTTCGGTCGGGGCCCACGATCGCCCACACGAAGAAATCGAGATGCTGGTTGGCGTCATGATCATCGCCGCCACCACCCAGGAAGACATGGGCCCGTGCGACGTCGACCTCGGCGTACTTCACGGCGTACACCTGGTAGGGGAGGAGTTCACTCATGCATGGATCCTGCCTGGTC
>JAHECQ010000547.1 GCA_024641625.1 Acidimicrobiales bacterium
ACCGATCTTGGTCTTGTTCAAGATGAGGTAGAGGGCGAACATCATCAAGGCCAACATCCCCCAGGTCCCGATGGCGTCGTAGAACAGGCGGGCGCCGCCGATGCTGATGTAGTCGTCGGGGCCCTTGGGGAAGAGGGACGGGAAGGCCCGTGGCTGGTAGTTCCAGATCTGACCGGCGATGGCATTGATGATGAGGAACACTCCGAGGGTGATCAACACCACCGGTAGGCCTGATGGGTCGAAGGGCCGGAGGAGGATCCGCTCGATGCTCGCCCCCAACACAGCCGAGATCACCATGGCGATGATGATGGCGATACCGATCGGTAGCCCCTGTTCGACGGCCAGCGCGTAGGCGACGAACGCTCCGAACATGGCCAGCTCGCCCTGAGCGAAGTTGATGAGGGTCGTGGCCTTGAAGATGAGCACCAGCGCCACCGCTACCACGGCATAGATGGCTCCGAGGGTGAGGCCGTCGAAGAGGCGTTGGAGGAAGAGCTGCATGGTGGTCCCCTGTCGATGTCGTTCCTGCTCGGATCGCTACCACTAGTAGGACATGCCTACTAGTTTCTGAATGAAGGAATAGTACGTGTTTACTAGTCTGTCAACCCCCGATCCGTTCGACCGGGCGTGGCGAACCGCAGCAGATTTCTGGGCGGATCGGTGCCCGACTACCTTGCGTCGATGATTCGTGGTGCCCTCGAAGGGTTGTCCGTGCTGGAGATTCGGGGTTCGGTCGCCGGCAGCTATTGCGGCAAGCTGTTCGCCGATCAGGGGGCCGACGTCGTGTTGGCCGAACTCGAACGCTCGGGCGTCGTGGGAACCCAGGAGGTCGAAGGCATCCAGGGGATCGAACGCATCGGGACGACTCCGACGACGGCCCCGGGTCGCCTTGGCCTCGACCTTGCACTGGATGGGGTCAAACAAGACATCGGGCTGTTTTCCCACCAGGGGCTGGCCGAGCAGATCCGGGGGGCCGACGTGGTCATCGAGAGCTCTGCCCCCGGACCACTGCGTCCGCTGGCAGGTCCCACCGGAGTCGACCACCGGGGACTGGTCAGTGTTCGCATCTCGCCGTTCGGGCGTGTCGGCCCGTATGCGGCGTGGCAGGCCACCGACTGCATCGACTACGCCATCTCCGGCCACCTCTCTCTCACCGGGGACCCCGATCGCGAACCGCTGCAAGGCCCGATGCATCAGCCGGCGTACGCCGCCGGGTTGCATGCTGCGATCGGCGCCCTGGCCGCACTCGAAGCCCGCCGATCCAGCGGGAGAGGACAGGTCGTCGACGTCAGTCACCACGAAACGATGGTGGCCCTGCATCAGTTCACGCTGCTGCGATACACCCACAACGGCAACGTCCTCGGGCGCATGGGCAATCGATATGCAGGGCCGGGCACGCCCATCGGGCTCTACCGCTGCGCCGATGGATTCATCTCCCTCACCGTTCCTCGGGACGATCAGCTCGAGCGCCTGCTGGCGGTGGCCGGTCTCCTCGATCTCCTCGCTCACCCCGATGTCGAGTCGACCTACGACCTGATGCATCACCCGACCCTCCTGGACGAGCACCTGCTCCCCTGGCTTGCCACCCAACGAGCCGAGCAGCTGGTCGACACCTTGCAGGCGGTGCGCGTGCCGGCTGCGCCCGTGCGAGACATGGCCGGGTTGTTGACCGATCCTCACCTCGTTGCTCGCCAGGGTCTGATTCCGGCTCCGGGGCATTCGGGGGTGTTGGTGCCGAGATCCCCGCTGCGGTTCTCGTCGCTGACCAACGGATCGACGGCTTCACCTCCGGCCGCTTCGGACCCGAGCGTCGACCCTCCCCGCCCGGACCGGCTGCTCGGTGGCCCTGCCGGTCCGTTGGATGGATTGCGAATTCTCGACCTGACCCGAGTGTGGGCGGGACCGTTGGCCACCCGGATACTGGCCGATCTCGGTGCCGATGTGATCATGATCGAAGCGCCCTGGGCCCGAGGCCCTGCCGGCATCGACCAGAGTTCAGTGGAGGCAACGCACTACTACCCCGATGATGAACCCGGCGAACAGCACTGGAATCGAATCGGCTTCTTCAACAAGTACGGCATCAACAAGCGGTCGGTCGCCCTCGATCTGTCGATGGACGAAGGACGCGCCGTGTTCGAGGGGCTCGTCGCTCAGGCCGATGTCGTCATCGAGAACTACAGCCCCCGAGTGATGCCGCAACTCGGGTTGGACGAACATCGCCTGGCCGAGCTCAACCCGCAGGTGGTGTACGTGACCATGCCCGGATTCGGTCGCAACGGGCCGGCCGTCGACTGGGTCGCCTATGGCCCGATGATCGACTCGCACGCCGGACTGTCGGTGTTGCAGGGCTATCGGGACGAGGCGGCGCGCAAAGGCGGCGTGGCCTGGCCCGACCCCGTCGCCGGCCTGCACGCCGCCTTCGGCGTGTTGGCGGCGTTGTCGGCCCGGCGTCGGGGCGGTTCCGTTCCGGGTCTGGTCCTCGAACTCGCTCAGCTCGAGGCCACCTTGGCCATGGTCGGCGATGCGTTGGCCGACCATCAGCTGAGCGGAGCCGAGCCGTCTCGCCGAGGGAATCGTCACGAGTTGTTCGCGCCCCAGGGCGTCTATCCGACCGTCGGCGACGACGCGTGGCTGGCGCTGTGTGTGATCGACGAGGCCGGCTGGGCGGCGCTGGTGGCGATCGCCGATCTCGACCCTTCCTGGGGTGATTGGGGTCGCGCCCGGCGCCATGATGATCATCATCTGATCGACGAGGCGCTGGCCACCTGGACCGCGGCGCTCGACGCCGCCGAGGTTGCCGGCCGACTACAGGCGCTCGGTATTGCCGCGGCCCCAGTGGCCGACGCGCCCGACGTGATGGCCGATCCACAGCTCCGGGCGGCTGAATTCTTCGTCGAGCTCGACC
>JAHECQ010000104.1:0-2708 GCA_024641625.1 Acidimicrobiales bacterium
CACCAGTTGCGGTAGTGAGGCGTTGTTGGCAGGGCTGAACCACACAGCGTTCCAGTTCCAGGCAATCGACCGGGTCCGGTACACCATCGACGGAAGTTGTGACTCCTTCGGGAACTGGCTCCAACGGGAATGCGTCGAATTCACTCCATCCGGCCAGGCCGTGACCGATCTGCCGACGAACGAACGGGCCAACGGATCCGGCTGCACGCCCAAGAGCGACGATCTGGGCAATGGCCGCTGGTTCGGGTACGTGGCGGCAGCGACGGCCACCGACGTCGAGTTCGACCTCGCCTGCTGGTTCAGCGACACCGCGGCGGTCGATGCCGCGTCAGAGGACGGCGAGGAGTCGCCACCGCCGAACGACTACTACGTACGAAACGCCAGCGACCGGCTACGGCAGGTGGCCGTGCAGGCGGACGCCACGGTCACGTGGCTGCCCGAGCCGGGAGATCCGTCGTCGACCACCCGGGTGAGCTATGACGACTGGTTGGCCGGGCGATCCAGCCGACCGGTGCAGCTCGGCGTCTGGCTGACCACCGTCGATGGTGTGGTGACCTCCATCGAGGAACAGTTCGTACCCTGAACCGCAGCGTTTGCGAAGCTACGCTGCGACGGACGTCCAGACGGCGTGCCGCCGTGGAAGGCAACCTGTTGCGACCACCGCTCGTTGGTCACCGCGCCGGGGACGTCAACGTCCTCTGAACACCGGGGGCCGTTTCTCCATGAAGGCCGCCGGACCTTCCCGAGCGTCCTCGGTGCCGGCGAGGCGAAGGCTTTCGGCCTCCTCGAGATCGAGTGCCGCCTGTTCACTGAGATCCCCGGACGCTCGGACCAGCGCACGAGCAGCCGACACCGCCAGCGGGGCATTGCCGGCAATGACCGTCGCCATCTCCAACGCGGTGGGCCGAACATCGTCGGGATCGACCAACCGGTTGAACAGACCGCGCGGTGCCAATTCGTCACTCACGACCGGCTTGGCCAGCAGCAACAGTTCCATCGCCATGACCGGCGGCAGGTGGCGGGCCAGGCGAGCCGTTCCGCCCATCGCCGGGATCAAACCGAGCGCGACCTCCGACAAACCGAGCCGCACCCCTCGGGCAACCACGCGCAGATCACAGGCCAACATCAGTTCCATCCCACCGGCAATCGCATGACCGTTCACCGCCGCCACCACCGGCTTGCCCAGGTCGCATCCACGGAGTGTGGCTCTTCCCATCAGGCTCGGATCATCGGCCACCGCTTGTTCGAAGGGGTTCTCGGGTGAACGGCTGCCGGTCATGATCGGGATGGTGGTGCCCAGGTCGAAGCCGGAGCAGAAGGTCGAGCCTTCGGCACCGGTGACGATCACGACCCGCACGTCCTCGTCGGCCGCCAGTTCGTCCCATGTGGCAGCAAGGGCGACGATCAGTTCCGGGTTCAGAGCATTTCGAGCTTCCGGCCGATTGAGTACGACCGTGGCAATGTGCCCGGCCCGGGAGACGACGAGTACCGACATCGCCAGAAGCTACACCAGCGAGCCGCTGCTACCCATGGCTGAGGCGCGCGGCCGCAGCCCGGTCGAGCACGGCCGTGGCGTCGCCGTGGAGCTGAAGCGCACTGGCCGGAATTGCCTCGGTCACGGGTCCATCCAGGGTGGCGAGCACCGCAGCGGCCTTGGACGCACCCGTGACCAACAGGACGATCCTTCGCGCCTCGAGGATCGTTCCGATACCTTGGGTCAGGGCGTGCAGCGGCACCGCCTCACCATCGCCGAAGGCAGAGGCGTTGTCCGCCCGGGTGGTTTCCGACAACCGCACCAGCCGGGTACGCGAATCGCGGCCGGAGCCCGGTTCGTTGAACCCGATGTGCCCGTTGCGGCCAAGGCCGAGCACCTGGAGGTCGACGCCCCCGAGGCCGGCGATCGTTGCCTCGAACCGTTGACACTCCCCCATCGGATCAGACGTCGTGCCGTCGAGCGAATGGACACGCGAAGGCTCGATTCCCAGCCGGTCGGTCAGCTGTTCGCGGATCTGGTGGCGGAAGCTGGTGGGCTGCCCGGGACCCACACCGAGATACTCGTCGAGCATCACCACCGATGCTCGGTCGATCGGAGGGCGTTGGGCCACCAGCAATTCATACGCCCCCCGGGGCGTTCTGCCGGCGGCGACGCCCAGCACCGGCTCACTGCCTGTGCCGAGGAGTTCGTCGATGATCGTGGCAACGATCCTCGATGCCGCAGGGGCATCATCGACGATGATGACCCTCATGACATGGCCGTCATCGATCGATCACCACTCGGTGCTCCTGCCTGAACGCGGGATCAGGCCATGGCCTTGGTGTACGTGGAGAGATCGAAGTAGTCGCGCCAGACCTTGATCTTGCCGGCCTCCATCTCGAACACACCGACACAGGGCAGGTCGACGGACTTGTCGCCGGCCTGGGTCCGGTCCAGCCGTTCGGCGATCACGACGTCGCCGGAGCCGACCACATGGTGCAGGTCCCACTGGGTGGCGGTCCAGTTCGCGGTGAAGCCGGCGATCATGGCCCGGACGTTGTCCCGACCCGAAACCGGGCCCATGGGCATGTTGTGGTAGCAGCCATCCTCGGTGAAGAAGGACGCAAGCTCGTCAGGGTCGAGCCGCGACCAGGCCTCGATGAACCGGGTGATGGTGGTGACGTTGTCGTTGCCGACCATGGGCCTACTTTCTCTTGGAGAACCCATGATGACA
>JAHECQ010000104.1:2718-10802 GCA_024641625.1 Acidimicrobiales bacterium
GACACCTGTATTGCCGTCCGTGCACTTGCCGGTGGCAATCAGGGTTTCGGTGCGTGGGCGAGCATCGATGTAGAACTGAAGGCACGGCCCAACGGCCGCCGCAACCTCGTCCAGCGTCGGTTCGACGAGTGCGACGACCCCCACCACCCTTCGGGCGACCGCCACCCCGAGCAGATGACTGGCCAGAAGCGTCATGCGCAGCTCACCGTCGTGCTCGGGCTCCTCCAGGATGCTCAGTCCGAGGGGGATGATTGCGTCCTGTAGGAATTCTCTCAGCATCATCGCGGCCGATGGCTCGGTCGTGGCGGCCCGCAGCAGCGACAGCGCCGTCGAGTCAGGGCCGGCGAAGAGCTGAAGGTACGTCCGGGCAACTGCTTCACCACGTGCTTCCACCGGCAGCTCAGCGATCTGTCCGAACAGTGCGGCCGGGTCGAAGCGAAGCTGATGCGCGGCCAGGAACAGCGTTCGCTTGTCACCGAAGTAGTGCATGACCAGGGCCGGATCCACTCCGGCTGTCGCCGCGATGGCGCGAATGGTGGCTCGATCGAAGCCATTGGCGCCGAACGTGCGTCGGGCAGCGCCCAGGATCGCCTGTCTCGTCTCTTGCGGGTCGCCTGGGCGGCGGCCCGTCTTTCGATTCGTCATACGCTGAGTTCGACCATCACTTCCTCCAATGTCGCCCGCTCGGATCGCAGCCCGGCGGTGATACCCGACTCGGCCAGTGTTTCCCTCACCCGCTGCGCTCCCGGGTCATGGTCCTGGCGAACCCGGATGGTGCGGCCGGCGAGCAACGGTCGCAGCCCGGCCCGATCCAGAGCTGCGAAGACGTCGGCCCACCGATCGGCCTCCACGACCAGCGTCTGCCGATTGCCGATGACCGCTTCGGCGGTACCGCAGGCCACGACGCGACCGCTACTCATGACCACGAGCCGGTCGGTCTGCACTGCCTCGTCCATGTAGTGGGTGGAGACCAGTACCGCGGTGCCCTCATCGGCCTGGGAACGGATGAGGTCCCACAGCTCGCTTCGGGCGAGCGGTGAAACCCCCGAGGTCGGTTCATCGAGCACGAGAAGGTCGGGTCGATGTTGCAGCGCCGCCTGGAATGCTCCGCGACGCTGCAAGCCGAGCGGGAGGTGACCGACGAGTTGCCCGTCCGCTGACGTGGCGGTCGGCACGAACTCGGTGTCGAAGACCCGAGCCCGAAACTCCAGATTCTCGGTGAGGGTGAGGTCGGTATAGAGCCCCAGGTTCTGGGGGACGTAGCCGATGCGGCGTCGTTGTTCGATCCCGGGAGGTTCCCCGAAGAGGCGGACTCCACCGCTGGTGGGTGCCAGGAGGCCGAGCACCATCTTGATGAGGACTGTCTTGCCTGCACCGTTGGCGCCAAGGAGGCCCACGACATCGCCGGGATCGACCCGTAGATCGGCGGCATCAACGGCAGTGAACGAGCCAAAGACCTTGGAGACGCCGCGGGCATCGACGGTACTCACGAGTGGGCTCCTGTGGCCACCAGCTCATGAACGATGGCGGCGTCCTCGAGAGAGGGACGGTAGGGCGAGGTCACGCCCTGTGGATGCCACTGATGCCAACGGCGACCATGGCGCCACGCCCTCGCACGATCGGTCGGGGTGGACTCGTCGGTCACACAACCCGGAATGGCGTCGATGATGTCGCCGGGGGTGCCCGAGGCCAGCAGCCGACCGGCGTGCAGGAGCACGACCTGTTCCGCCCGCTCAGCCTCATCGAGGTACGTCGTGGCTGCCACCACGGCCGTGCCGGTCACCGCTGCCCCCGCCACGATCCGCCAGAGCTCCATTCGGCTCACCGGGTCGACGCCGGTGGTCACCTCGTCCAGGACGAGCAGTTCCGGTTCAGGAAGCAGCGCCATCGACCCGGCCAACTTTCGCCGTTGTCCGCCCGACAGCTGGGCCGCCAGTCGATGACCGAAGTGTTCGATGCCGGCGCGTTCGAGCAACTCGTTGCCACGCGGCCTCCAGTTCTTCAGTCGATAGGCGGCCGCAACGAAGGCGAGGTTCTCATCGACGGTGAGATCACCGAAGACGCCACCGAGGGACGGCACGAACCCGATGCGTTCCTGTGGAGGGAGCCGAACAGCGCCTTCGTGTTCGAGACCCAGCCCGGCCAGAAGGCGAAGCAGCGTGGATTTCCCAGCGCCGTCGCCTCCGATCACCCCGTACACGACGCCGGGCCGGATCGAGATCGACACATCATCGAGTGCCACGGACTTGCCGAACCGAACGGTGAGGTTGGTCGTCCCCCACATCATGACACCATCGTCTCCGCCACAGCCGTGTCGGCCGCTGCGCGCTTGGGCGCCAGGTCCCGGCGGAACCTCATCATCGCCACACCGAAGACAACGAGCGCCATCAGAATCAGGATCGCCAGCGGCATTGCCAGCGTCGCAACGTCCGACCCCTTGAGGAACACGCCACGCATCCCCAGGATGAACCACGTCAATGGGAGCAGGTAGCCGATCCAGCGAACCCCGCCGGCCATCGACTTGAGCGGGAAGATCATGCCGGACAACATGATCTGCGGGAGGAGGGTCATGATGGCCAACTGCACCGCTTCGCCTTGGCTCTTCGACACCGTCGAGATCGCGACACCCAGTCCGAGAACGACGAACAAGAAGACGAACCCGAAGAGCGCGAACATCACGACGGATCCTTCGAACGGCACATCGAAGAGCCAGCGTCCCGCCAGGGTGACCACCACCATGTCGACCACGGCCACGAGGAAATACGGGGAGATCTTGCCGATCGTCACGTCGATGGGTCGCAAGGGCATCACCGCCAGTTGCTCGAGGGTCCCTTGCTCCCGCTCCTTGACCACGCCGAGGCTGGTGATGACGGTGCCGACGAACAGCAGGATCAACCCGATCAACGACGGCACCATCACCCTGGCGGTGTCGAGGTCCGGATTGAACAACACGTCCGGTCGCACCCCGGCCGGAACCCGACGAAGCGTCGACTGAGCCACGAACAACTCGGTCCCGTCGATCAACAGAGCGGTTTCACCGTCACCGGTCACGATGGCCACCGACGCCTCGGAGTTTCGCAGCGCCTTCTGGGCATCGGAGCGGTCCCCCGACGGATCGACCTCCGACACCGCGAACACCTCGGGAAGTGCCGCCGCCACCGCCACCGCATCGGGCCCGACAACGAGCGTGTCGATGCTCGTCACATCGAACCTCGCGGCATAGCCGAAGACGACCAGCAGCATCACCGGGAGGCCGATCATCAGCGCCACGGTGCGCCGGTCGCGGCCCATCTGCAGGAACTCCTTCAGAATCATGGCTCTCATGGCTCGCTCCTCATCCGAGCACCTTAACTCCACAGCTGTTGACTTGACCGCCGACGCTCCTGAAGATGAGGCAGTCTGCGCATGGGGCACGTCGACCAAGGAGACGTTTCGGACACAGGACAAGCGGGGACGTTCGACTCTGCACGAACGCGACCCGAAGGCGGACCATGCAATCATGAGTACTCGTGTACTGGTCGTTTACCACAGCGAAGAGGGTCAGGCCGCCAAAGTGGCAGAGAGGATCGCGTCGGTGCTCGCCGCCGAAGGCACCGTGGTCGATACCGCAACCTCCGACGACGACCCCTCACCTGGAGGCTATGACGGCGTCATCGTCGGTGACTCGATCCACGTCGGCCGCCACAGTCGATCGCTGCAACGCTGGCTCACCCACCATGCCGATGCCCTCGATGGAGTGCCCACCGCGTTGTTCCAGGTCAGCCTCACCTCTGCCCACGATGACATCGAACACGCAGGTGAAGCCCATCAGCTCGTCCAGGGCCTGCTCGATGGCACAGGATTCGACCCCGACATGGTCGGCATGTTCGCCGGGGCGCTCGCCTACACCCGCTACGGCTGGCTGAAGCGGCGATTGATGCACCATGTCGCCGCCTCTCAAGGCGACCCGATCGACACCTCGACCGATCACGAGTTCACCGATTGGGACGCAGTCGAGCACTTTGCCGCCGACGCCCTCAGCCTGATCGAGGGATCCGGCGGCCCGAACCCAAGGTGAAGCGGAGGGTGCGACATCTTCTCGGCCGATGCGTCGCACCCGACCTGATCGGCCACGGCGACTCCGACAAACTCGACGACGTCCGTCCCGGCACCTACCGATTCGTCGACCATCGCCGGTACCTCGACGGCCTGCTCGAGCCGCTCGAGGTCGGCGACGAGGTCGTTCTCGTGGTACACGATTGGGGCTCGGCCCTGGGATTCGACTGCGCCCGACGCCATCCCGATCGTGTCGCCGGCATCGTGTTCATGGAAGCCATCGTCCGGCCGGTCATCTGGGAGGAGTGGCCCGAGGCTGCGACCCCGATCTTCCAGGCGTTCCGATCCGACGCCGGCGAGGCGATGGTCATCGACAAGAACCTCTTCGTCGAAGCCGTGCTGCCCGGTTCGATCCTCCGCGACCTCGCCGACGAGGAAATGGCGGAGTACCGGCGCCCCTTCGCCGAGCCCGCCCATCGGCGACCCACCCTCAGCTGGCCTCGCGAGATCCCCATCGAGGGCGAACCAGCCGACGTCGTCGAGATCGTCGCCGGCTACGCCGCATGGCTTGCGGCAACAGATGTCCCCAAGCTGTTCATCAATGCCCAGCCGGGAGCGATCCTCACCGGGCCTCCACGGGACTTCTGCCGGGCCTGGCCCAACCTCACCGAGGTGACGGTCGCCGGCAACCACTTCATCCAGGAAGACAGCCCCCACGAGATCGGCGAGGCCATCGCAGCGTGGCTGGAGACCATCGAACACTGAACTGCCCGACCGTCGACCATCCGACTGACGTCGTCAATGCTCACAGCCGGCCGAGCGGCCGAGGACGCACTCGAGATACCGCCGAAGATGCTCGATCGCTTCGAGCACCACCGCTGGGTCGTTGGCCGCCTTCGACAGTACGAATGCCCCTTGGAGCACCACCTGGGTGTGTCGGGCCAGACTTGCCGCGCTGAGGTCCGAGTCGATGTTCGCCTCGGAGAGGGCCCCTGCCAGATCGGCTTCGAGGGTTTCGGCGTGACCGAAGATGCTTGCCGCACAGGCGTCGCGTACCGCTGGGCTCGTCTCGAATGCCTCCTGGGCCATGGTGCCGACCAGGCACGTGTAGTCCGCCGGCGCGCCCGAGATCAGCGATGCTCGGAAGTCCAGGTAGCCGAACACTCGATCGGTCGGATCTTCGCAGTCGTGGAACGGGGCAGCGGCGAACAGCGCGCCGGTGCTCTGCGACCAGTAGTCCGCTGCCGTCACCGCAAGATCTTCCTTGGAGGCGAAGTGGTGGAAGAAGGCCCCCTTGGTCACCCCCGCAGCCACGCACAGATCGTCCACGGTCGTGGCGTGGAGCCCCTTGCTGCGAATCACCTCGACCGCAGCTGCGAGCAACGCGGCCCTCGCTTCGCCATGGCGAGGCCGCACCGCAGCGGTCACGCCGGTGCCCCATCAACCGCGGCCAGCCTGGCGTCGAGGTCCAGCTTGCCCATCTGCATCATCGCCTCGAAGGCCCGAGCGGCCCGCGCCGGATCAGGTTCCCCGAGCAGCTCAGCGAGTTGGTGGGGCACCACCATCGACATCGCCTCGGTGAACCTGAACTGGGGCCCACCGTTGAGCGCATGGAAGGGGCGGCCCAGCAACGTGAAGTTGATCACCAGCGGCGAAACGTCAGGTCCCGGGCTCACGCCGTCGATCCGCGAATCGGGGAACAAGCCGACAGAGAACTCGGCGGCCTCGAGACCGTCGCCATCGAACCAGAGACATGGGGCGATCGTAGCCATGGGGCAAACATACCAGTCAGTTGGTATGTTTGTGCGGTTGCTTCATGCCACCGCACCCACGAGGAGTCCACGATGCCCCGCACTGTCACCGCCCACTTGTTCTCGACAGTCAACGGCGTCGCCGAATCACCCCACTTGTTCCAGTTCGACGCCTTCGGCGATGTCGAGGGCGAACTCATGGGGCGATCGCTCGCAGGGGTCACCGATGTCGTCATGGGCCGCCGACTCTGGCAGGAATGGTCGCAGTACTGGCCCTCCAACACCGACGATGGGTTCGGCGACTTCATCAACCCGGTCCGCAAACATGTGGTCGCGACCACGCTGACCGGCGACCTCGACTGGAACAGCCGAGCCGTGCACGGTGACCCCATCGCCTACACGAAGGCGCTCGCGTCGTCCGACGAAGCGGGGGGCATCATCGTTGCCGGCGGCATCGAGACCGTCCGCTCACTGTTCCTCGGCGGTGCCATCGACACCCTCACCCTCACCATCCACCCGGCCGTCACCGGCCAAGGCCGTCGCCTCTTCGATGACACCGTCCCCGTGACCCGCCTGAACCTGCTCGACCACACCATCACTCCCGCCGGCAACGCGGTCCTCACGTACTCCCTTCGTCACGCCTAGGAGCCCGCACGCACACCCCTGGCCCTCCCGCACCCGGTGCTGCATGGCGCGACCGGTCCGACATGCACCCAACGGCGCCCGTCCGTACCGGATCGGGCATGGCCGGAGGGGCCTCCTCCGCGGGTCACCCGCCGCTGCAGGCGTCGAGCCCCAACGCTGTGGCCATTTCTGCGGTCCGCGTCCAGGGATCGTCCTCGGACTCGAAGAATCCCAGACCCTGCGCCTCGGCTGCATCGGTTGCAGAACGACCTTCGGCCAACATCGCGTCGACGTCGTCCGCAAGATCTTGGGGAACCGCCAACGCCTCGACGTCATCGAACTGTTGGCGCGTGATCGAAACGATCGAATCCAGTGCTTCCTGTAACTGTTCGGGCGTCGGCGTGTCGTTCCCGAACACCGAACCAACCGCAGCACCGATGTCGTTGGTGCCCTGAGCACAGATGGCGTTGGCCTGGTCGCGGAACTCCGTCGGCGTGAGTGCGTCGTCATCATCGCCACAAGCGGCGACGCTCGCCCCGAAGGCGATCGATACGATCAATACAGCTCTGATGTGTCTGTTCATGCTCGTATGACACTCCTCGCGGGTTCCCGACCGATAGGGACCAAGTTCCCGATGGCCCGGGAGATTCCCCCCAGCGCATCGCCTATCGGTCGGCCGTGCGGACCTCAGGTCGCCAGCACCCACACCAACAGCAACCCCCGCGCCGTCCACGCGACGGTTCGTGCCCAGTTGGTGGTGATCAGCCGCCTGGCCGCGCCGTCGTCTTGGCCTTCAGCCAGACGCGCGTGGAGTGGCACCTGGATCAGGACCGTGGATCCCAACGCCACGGCGAGCATCACGGCAGCCATCCACGCAGTCCAGGCCGCCATGGTCTCGGGTCGTACGGCCAGGAGCAGCAAGGTGGAGACGCCTTCGACTGCCATCAGCGGCCCCACCACCCAGCTGATCCGTCGCTGATGCTCGGCAAATGCGTCCCCCGGCGCCAGGGCCCCGTACGTCAGCAGCATCGGGTATTGGACCAGCTGCACCATCCAGATCACCCCGACCATGCCCCAGGTCGCAGCCGTGCCGGCCACCAAGATCGTCATCATGCGTCGAACGCAATGGTCGGTGCATTGGTGATGTGCGTGGCGCCTGCAGGGATGTTGGTCATGAAGGGCTCCTCCCGGCTCATCGTCCGAGAGCTGGTCGATCGGACCGAGCTCTGATGCTCAGGTCAGGGTGGACAAGACGGCTTGGGCACAGCGCCGACCCGAGAACAATGCGCCCTGGATCGATGCGGTGTCACGATGATCGCCGGCGACGAACAGCCCATCGCCGAGAGACACCCGCTTCTTCGGGGAGAAAGGGGGATGCTGTCGAGGCTGACCGTGGGCGATGGCATCGGTCCGCACGTGGACCCAGGCATCGACTGCGCTCCCCCAGATGCGGCGCAATTGGGTTCGCACTGCGGGCTCGATGTCGCGATCGTCGATGCCCGGGCAGGCCGCAGCCACCAGAGCCGAGCCATCTGATGCGTACTCGGGCGCGATGTTGGTCATCACCGCAATGTTGAGGGCGGGTCCTGCGCCCGTGCCGTCCAGCACGATGTACCGGTCCGGGATCGGCGGCGTGTCAGCGGCGAACCACACGCACGAAGCGGGATTCGACTC
>JAHECQ010000105.1:0-9572 GCA_024641625.1 Acidimicrobiales bacterium
ACGGCCGAATCGCCGAACTCGAGGCAGCCGGACACCAGGTGCATCGCAGCCCGTGCCTCGGCCAGTGTGAGCGGCCGGTTGCGGTGTTCGTCCAAGGGCGCGGCGATGTCGACGTCGATCTCGGTCCGAGCGGCCCCCTTCCTCAGATGGCGGACCCGTCGCTCGTGTTGCTCAGGCGGGTGGGTCGCATCGACCCGACGTCACTCGAGGACTACGTTGCCGTGGGCGGCTACCAGGCGTTGGCCCGGGCGTTCACCCGTACTCCCGAGGGTGTCATCGAAGCGCTGACCGTTGCCGGCCTCACCGGGCGCGGCGGGGCCGCCTTCCCCACCGGGGTCAAGTGGAGGGCCGTCGCCGCCGAGCCGGGGCCGCGTTTCGTGGTGGCCAACGCGGACGAGTCCGAGCCGGGGACGTTCAAGGACCGGATTGTGATGGAGAACGACCCCTTCGCCTTGGTCGAAGCGCTGACCATCGCCGGCTTCGCCACCGGTGCGTCCAAGGGCTGGATCTACGTCCGAGGCGAGTATCCGCTGGCGACGCTCCGCCTCCAACACGCCATCGATCGGGCGCACGAGGCCGGATTCCTGGGCGATCGCATCGCCCGCTCGTCGTTCTCGTTCGACATCGAGATCCGGCGCGGCGCCGGCGCCTACATCTGCGGCGAGGAGACGGCACTGTTCAACTCCGTGGAGGGGTTCCGGGGCGAGCCTCGTCAGAAACCGCCGTTCCCGACGACCAGCGGGCTGTTCGGACGTCCGACCGCAGTCAACAACCCCGAAACGCTCCTCAACGTGCTCGACATCGTGCTCGACGGGGGTGAGGCCTATGCCGCCACCGGCACCGAGGGCTCCAAGGGACGCAAGCTGTTCTGTCTCTCCGGGCACGTGCACCGACCGGGCCTGTACGAGGTCGAGTTCGGCCCCACGCTGCGCGACCTACTCGAACTGGCCGGGGGTGTGGTCGGTGAACTCCAGGCCGTGCTGCTGGGCGGTGCGGCCGGCGCGTTCGTCACCCGGGATCAGCTCGATCTACCGCTCACCTTGGAGGCCACGCGTGCCGCCGGGTTGTCGCTGGGATCCGGCGTGGTGATGGCCTTCAACCGGACGGTCGACTTGGCGCCGGTCGTGACCCGGATTGCCCGGTTCTTCAGAGACGAGTCCTGTGGGCAGTGCGTCCCGTGTCGCGTCGGGGTAGTCCGACAGCACGAACTGCTCGTCCGTACCGGCACTCGACTGCAGTCCGATGACCGGTCGCTGCTCGACGACATCGATCGGGCCATGAAGGACGCATCCATCTGCGGCCTCGGACATACTGCCTGCACCGCTGTCCGCTCCGCACTCGCCCTCGGTCTGATCGGAGAGGCCCAATGACACCCGCACCCGCCAGCGAGCCACTGTCCAGCGAGCCACTGTCCAGCGAGCCACTGTCCGACGACCGGGCGACGGTCAGCGTGGTCGTCGATGGTCGCACGTTGATCGCCCAACCCGGCCAGACCATTCTCGAGGTCTGCAGTGCCGCCGGCATCGAGACCCCCACGCTGTGTTGGGCCGCCAACCTGACGCCGGTCAACGTCTGTCGGGTCTGTGTCGTCGAGGTCGAAGGTTCGCGCACACTGGTCCCCGCCTGCTCTCGTCGGGTCGAAGCAGGCATGATCGTCCAGACCGACTCCGAGCGAGTGCGCCACAGCCGCAAGATGGTGCTCGAGTTCCTCGGATCCGGTGTCGACCTGTCCCAGGCCGATGACCTGACGCGCTGGGCTTCGGTCTACGGCGCGGACCCGTCGCGTTACGTCGATCCGCAGATGATGAACGAGGACGTCAAGATCCAGGACAATCTCTACATCCGCGACTACGACAAATGCGTGCTCTGTTACAAGTGCGTCGAAGCATGCGGCGACGACGCCCAGCACACCTTTGCCATCGCTGTGAGTGGGCGCGGGTTCGATGCTCGGATCTCGACGGAGTTCGACACGACCCTGCCTGAGTCCGCCTGCGTCTACTGCGGCAATTGCGTCGGGGTGTGTCCGACCGGTGCGCTCCAGTTCAAGACCGAGTTCGACCTCCGTGAGGCCGAGCAATGGCGACCCGAGTCCCAGTCGGTGACTCGTACCGTTTGTTCGTACTGTGGCGTCGGCTGCAATCTCGAGCTCCATGTCCAAGAGGATCGCATCGTGAAGGTCACCTCCCCGGCCGACCACTCGGTCACCTCGGGCCACTTGTGCATCAAGGGTCGATTCGGCTGGAACTACCTCCAACCCGAGTGAGCGGAGCGGGCATCGACACCGAGCGGAGCGAGTATCGACACCGAGCGGAGCGAGTATCGACACCGAGCGGAGCGAACGTCGACACCGAGCGGAGCGAACGTCGATCGCACTTGCGTCCGGCGCCCGGGCCGGTCACGATCACGCCATGACTTTCAAGTTGGCAAACGTTGGGGGGCGAGCCGCGCTCGTTCGGGACGGTTCGTTCTACGACGTCGAGCGCATCAGCGGGGGCGCTGTCGGATCTGACCTCATGGACGCGATCGCAGTCGGTGACCGGCTCCACGAGTTGGCCTCGGGCCTGGCCGGCCACGCGCCCGACGGTTCGCTCGAGGGCCATGTGTTGGGCGCACCGGTTCCTCGTCCTCGCAACAGCTACGGCATCGGGCTGAACTACCGCAGCCACGCCGCCGAATCGAACATGGATCTTCCGCAGAACCCGCTGGTGTTCACCAAGTTCCCCAGCTGCATCGTCGGCCCCGACAGTGATGTCGAGCTTCGAACCGAGAACGGCGACTACGAGGTCGAGCTGGTGGTGGTGATCGGCAAGGGCGGCCGTGACATTCCCGAGGATCAGGCGTGGACCCACATTCTCGGGGTGACCTGCGGTCAGGACATCTCCGATCGTCGACTTCAGTTCGCAACCAAGCCGCCCCACTTCGATTTGGGGAAGTCGCGTGACACCTACGGCCCGATCGGCCCACTGCTGGTGTCGCCTGATCACTACGACGACCCCACGCAGATCGACCTGAGCTGCAGTGTCAACGGTGAGCCCCGGCAGGCCGACAACACCCGCAACCTCATCTTCTCGGTGGCCCAACTGGTGGCGTACCTCTCGTCGATCAGCACCCTCGTCGCCGGCGACCTCATCTTCACCGGCACGCCCGAGGGGGTCGGCATGGTGAACAAGAATTACCTGAAGCCGGGAGATGTCATCCTCAGCACCGTTGAGGGCGTCGGCACCATGACGAATCGCTGCGTCTGATGGATCTCGGCATCGCTGGGCGAGTTGCCCTCGTCACCGGAAGCTATCGGGGAACCGGATCGGCCATCGCCCGTTCCCTGGCCGCCGAGGGTGCCCACGTGCTGGTGCACGGCTTCGAAACCGGTCAGGCCGATCCCGTCGTCCACCTGATCGAGTCCACCGGCGGTTCAGCCGACGCCATCGTCGGCGACCTCTCGAGCGACGAAGGCACGGCCGCGATGCTCGGCCAGATCCCGGGGCGCCTCGACATCGTGGTGTGCAATTACGGGGTTGCGCAAAGCGGTCGCTGGTCGAACGTCGAGACTGCGGCGTGGGTCGAGGCGTACGACCGGAACGTCCTGACGGCCGTCCGGGTGGCGGCCGGTGCCGCCCCGCGCCTGGTCGATCAGGGCTGGGGGCGCATCGTGCTCCTGGGTACTGTGGGAACCCTTCGTCCGGCCGCCGTCCGGCCCCAGTACTACGGGGCCAAGGCTGCGCTCCCGGCGCTGACGGTCAGCCTGGCCAAGGAACTGGCCGGCACCGGCGTCACCGTCAACCTGGTCAGCCCTGGGCTCATCGCCACTCCCGAGGTGCTCGAGCGGCTGGGTGGCCGCCCAGTCGGCGAGGTGTTCCCCGGTATGAGCGGCCGCATCGCCCTGCCCAACGAGGTCGGCGATCTGGTCACGTACGTCTGCAGCGATCAGGCGGGGGCGATCACCGGCAGCAACTTCCGAATCGACGGTGGAAGCGCCGAAACGGCGCTGCCTTGATGGCAGGTCGCGCCGAGGCCGCCTTCGAGATCCCGGTCGAGGAGGTCACCGCCCTCGTTCGTACGGCCAGCGAGCTCGCGCTCGAATGGTTCCGGCGACCCTTGCTCATCGAGAACAAGGCGGGTGGGGGCGATGCCGCCCTGGGCCTCTTCGATCCGGTGACGGCGGCCGATCGTGCCGTCGAGGACACCTTGCGGGCCGCCTTGCTCGAGCGGTTCCCCCGACACCAGGTCTATGGGGAGGAGCGAGGCAGGACCGGGGCGCCTGACGCAGCCGGCGTCTACCGCTGGGTCATCGATCCCATCGACGGCACCCGGGCGTTCGTCACCGGACAGCCGCTGTGGGGCACTCTTCTCGGGCTGCAGTGTGGTGACGAGGTGCTGGGTGGGTGGCTGCACCAACCAACGTCAGGCCACACCTATGTAGCGGCCGGGGACACTGCGGTGCTGCACGAGGGCCACAGAACGGTGCCCCTGGCAACGAGCGGCCGGACCAGCCCGGATCAGGCCGTGCTGCTGTGCACCCATCCCGACATGTTCGTCGGTGCCGAGAGCGAGGCGTTCGAGCGGGTTCGACGGTCGGTGCGCATGACCCGATTCGGCGGCGACTGCCTCAACTATGGGTTCCTGGCGACCGGATACGCGGATCTGGTCATCGAGGCACAACTCCAGCCCTACGACATCATCCCGCTGATCCCGCTCGTCGAACGCGCCGGTGGAATCATCACCGATCGCGACGGCCGCCGACCCCTGGCCGGAGGTTGGGCGATCGCGGCCGCCTCACCCGAACTGCATCAGGCAGCGCTCGAGCTGCTGAACGGCTGATCAGTCGATCTGCAGGCCGCGCAGGCCGGCCCAGGCCAGCGTGGAGAGATCTCGGGAGAGCTCGGCGCGATCGAGGGTGGGGCTCCGTTTCCAGAAACGCACCATGCCCTCGGCCAGTCCGACGACGCCATGGGCCAGTGCCTGACGGTGAGCCTCGCTCATGCCCTCCACGGCGATGAGTTCAGCGATCCCATCGGCCACTGACTGCTCGACGGCGGCGGCAATGGACGACCATTCCTCGTCCTCTCGGCTGGCTCCACCGAACAGGACCCGGAATCCGTCGGGATCGGCCTCGACGAAGGCAAGGTAGGCCTCGAATCCGGTTGTCACCTGTTCACGGGGTGAACCAGCACGCGCCGCTGCCCGGATGACGTCCTCACGCAGGCGTTCGCCGACATCCTCGAGGACCGCTTGGTAGAGGTCTCGTTTGGAGGAGAAGTGCTGGTACAACACCGGCTTGGTCACCCCTGCCTCGAGGGCTACATCATTCATCGATGTCTCGTGGAATCCTCGGCGGGCAAAGACCTGGCGAGCCACGGTGATCAGTTGGCTACGCCGCTCGAGGGCGGGGAGCCGGCCGCTCGGAGAGGTCACTACCAGGTTCCGTCACGATCAGCCCTGTTTGCGGCCTTCACCCCGTACTTGAACACCAGTGCCGGGGCCAACAGGGCCGAACCGATGACGAGCAGCACGATGACCAGGACCTTGACCGTGTTGGTGAACCCGGTCATGAACCCGATGAAGAAGACGACGCTGGCGACGACATACAGCGCCGTCCCGAGCCGGAGACCCTTCGAGACGAGGTCGGCGACCTTGGCTCGTTGCATCAGAACGGGATCGTTGGCGGGACGACCCGGTCGATTCGCGCCGCTCATGAGTCGCCTTCTCTCGTCCGGGTGTTCTCACTGACCGAGCGCATCATCGGTCCGATGCTAGAGGCCGCGGCATCATCGCCCAAGCGAATCTCGGCGTGGTGGAAGGCGGCACTCTCGACGGTGAGACGGTGGACGACGGGACTGTGGGGTGCGGCATCGTCGAGCGCGGCATCGTCGGGCGCGACCGACGAGCGCAGATCGAGCCCACCGGCATCGGGAAACAGCTCCTCGAGTGCGATGCTGTGCCCTGGCTGGCGGAGCAGCAGGTTCATCGAAACCACTCCGAGGCCGGCGAGGAGAATGAGATCACCGAAGGAGATGACCGCATTCAGCGCGGTCACGGGAACGATGTCCCCGAGGCCACGCAGGACCGTGTCCCCGTCCTCGAAGCGCCACAACCCGTTCACCACCGTCCAGTCAGCCGGATTGGCGTCGGAAGGCATGCCTCCGATCGCTTTGAACGATTCGACCCGCAGCGGTACGTAGCCATTGAACAGCACGACCAGGAGGTTGAGCGTGAGCCCGAACCCGGTGATCGCCGCGCCCTTGAGGTGAGCGTTCTGCATGCACCCGATGACCAGGAGCGATAGCCCGACGAGGAACAGCGCAAGTCGACCCGGAAGATCCCCCCACTGTTCGGCCGTCTGGAGGACGACACCGAGTAGGAGCACCGGCCAGACCCGCACATGGACGGATCGAAGGGCAGAGAACGAACCGCCTCGAATCAGTCCGAGCACCAGTCCGGCTGCGAGGGCGAGAGGCGTCAGGAGCATGATCCCGAGCAATGGTAGCGACGAAATCACTCGCCTTCAGCATCGATGATGACCCACGCCGTTGCTGATCAGCCGGTGGCGGGGCTGCTCGTCGTCGTCGACGGGGGAGCGGGTTGCGTTGCCAGGCACACCGCACGACGGTCTCCGCGGTTCCAGACACCCTCGGTGGGTATGAATTCCTGCGCGCCGCGGGTCGACCAGGCGTAGGGCTCACGGAACGTCTGTTCGAAGCGCTGCAGACAGATCCGGGCGGCGGCCCTGCGCAATGTCCGATCCCCCGGATAGTCCAACCCGTCGTCCCCCGGACAGGCAACCGCGGTCAGTTCCCCGGGCGAGTCCTCGCTGTCGCCCAGGCAGAAGGTGGCGTAGACCTGCCCCGTCATGCTGCCGTTGCAGTCGACCACTGCGATTGTCGGTGGTTTGGGGATGGTGGTGGTGAGCGGCAGAGTGTCGGGCACGGTGGCTTCGGTGCCGGTCGACGCCTGATCATTCCGGCTGGTCGTGGCACCGTCGAGCGTCGTGGGCGGAGTCGGCACGTTGGTCGGGGGCGGAATCTCGGCGAAACACTCCGACTCGACCAGGTCGAGATTCGGCACCAGCGCCAGGACAACGGGTGGAGCTGTCGTGGTGGTGGTCGGCACCGTGGTGGTGGAGGACGCGGCGGTGTCGGCGGTCGACGATGAGCATCCGCACAGCACGAGCGCACAGCAGGCGATCGCAGTGCGCAGGCGATTCACGGTGAGTACTGGCATCGGGACCAGTCTGGCCGGAGTCTCGGCCGCCCGGTCGTCAGAAGGCGGGCAACATTCGGTCGAGATACATGAACGAGACGAACAGGGTGGCGAGGAACACCGGCGCGATGGCGAGGTAGGCCGGCCAGCGCCTCCACGCTCGTCCGATGAGCCAACCGGCGAGGAAGACCAGGGCGGTGAGCGCCCCCCACAGCAGCGTCGGTCGAAGGTTCTCCATGTGCCAGCCGAGCGACTCGTCCAGCGAGTTGATCGATGCCTCCCCGCCCGACTCGTCTGCTTCCTCGGCGAGTTCATCGACCCCGGTCGTTCCGGCGGTCGCGTCGTTGATCGTGTTGGCGTCCTCGGGCACGGTGCTCTCGGAAGTGGACTCCTCGGGAACCTCCACGGTGGGCGCGGGGCTACCGACCAGCAGGCCCGTCACCACGATGCGTTGGCGGGCGGACCGCTTGGGATGGCAGGCAGTGAGCGTGAGTCGGTTGTCGCCGAAATCGTCGACCACCTCGACCCGGCTCGGCTCGACGATGAAGTGGCCTGCCTCGCTGCCGTCGGATGCGGTATGGGTCATCACCTGGTAGGTGAAGAGGCCCTGGAGGGTCTCGACCTCGATGAGGTCGCCCGGTTGCACCTTGTCGAGGTCGTAGAACGGTTGGCCGTAGGTGGTGCGATGGCCTGCGATGGCCGCGTTGCCTGCCTGCCCGGGAAATGGGGTGTTGCGATAGTGGCCGGGACCCTGGCGAAGATCGTTCCGGCTGACGCCTTCGACGATGACCCGGTCGAGGCCGATCGATGGGATGCGGATGTGACCGAGGGGTTCGCCTTCGGAGGGCCACAGGTCTGCGGCCAACGACGGTGCCACGACCACCGGCAGTGTCGGGGGGCTGGTGGGGACCGTCGGTTCGGGACCGGTGGCCGTGGTGGGTGGGGCTGTGGTGGGTGGGGCTGTGGTGGGTGGGGTCGTCGTGGTGGACGCGCTCAGGGCGGCCAGGGCCGCCTGGCGTTCGGCGAACTGGGCTTCGAGCGCGTTCTGCGACCGACTCTCGAGCAGTCCGGTACCCCAAAGCTGGTAGCCGGCGAATGCCAGCACGATCAACCCCAGCCCGATGAGGGTGCGGCCGATTGCACCGATGATGATCGACAAGCGAAAGTTCATGAGAGAGAAGTCCAGCAGCGATGCACAGTGGCGCAGCGATGCACAGTGGGGATGTGGATGGGTCAGGAGAGATGGGTCAGGAGATCGGACGGTCGGTTACCTCCAGTAACGGTAGATCGACATCACAACTGAGCGGCACGCGGGCCGGCGACTCGTATCGTGATCGTCTGGTGACCCAGCCCGACGAGACCGCAGATTCATCCGGCGCAAACGCTTCCGTCACTGATCCTCCCACGAGATCGCGGAACGACCTCGTCATCCAGCTCGACGCGGCCGTGTGCCTGCTCGGCTCGTTTCCCGCCCTCGCCGGGGCCGATCTGCAGGTCGAGGCCGGCGAGATCGTCCTGCTCGAGGGGCCCAACGGGGCCGGGAAGTCGACCTTGTTGCGGCTGTGCGCCGGTCTGGCGGCGCTGCAGCAGGGCACCGGTCACATCCTGGGCCATGACCTGCGCTTGCGCTCGGGACGTCAGCGAGTCAGGCGCTCTGTCGGACTCCTCGGTCATCACTCGGCGCTCTACGACGAGTTGACGGTCGAGGAGAACCTTCGCTTCTGGGCCCGGGCCAACCGGGTGCCCGATACCGACATCGAGCCTGCACTCGAGCGCCTGGAGCTCGCCGGCCGACTCCGTTCGGTGCGGGTGGCCGCGCTGTCAGCCGGTCAGCGGCGACGGACATCGCTGGCGGTCGTCGTGTGCCGGCGCCCTCGGCTCTGGTTGCTCGACGAGCCCCATGCCGGGCTCGATGCTCGAGGACGCGATCTGGTCGACGGGCTGGTCCGAGACGCTTGTGCGGCCGGGGCGACGGTGTTGTTCTCGTCCCACGAACGCGAGCGAGCGAGCGAATTGGCCCATCGGGTGGTCGACGTGATCGGTGGCCGGACCCGGGACCGGGTCTCATGATCGACATCGCACGCGACGCCTGGCTCGTGGCCGGCAAGGATCTCCGCATCGAGCGATCGTCCCGGGTCCTCACCAGTCAGGTGCTGCCGTTCGGATTCATCGTGTTGATCCTGTTCGGCTTCGGGATCTCGCCCGATCGCCGAGTGGTCGAAGCGCCGGACCGATCCGTGCTGGAGCAGGTGGCACCCGGCCTGTTCTGGCTGGCCGTCTTCTTCGCCGCCCTGCTCGGGCTGGGGCGCGCCTTCGCCATCGAAGCCGGCGACGGCAGCCTGGACGCGCTCCGACTGACCGGGCTGGACTTTGCC
>JAHECQ010000105.1:9582-10784 GCA_024641625.1 Acidimicrobiales bacterium
GGGGTGTTCCTCGGCAAGGTGCTGGCGATCTGCGTCGAGTTGGCCGTTCTGGAAGTAGTGCTCGGGGTCGGGAGCCTGGTGCTCTACGGGGCACCGCTCACGCATCCGTTCCTTCTGGTGGTCGTGCTCATCGCCGCGACGCTCTCGGTGGCGGCCGCCGGTATTCTGTACGCAGCGTTGGCTTCGGGATCTCGGGTTCGAGACACGCTCGTTCCCGTGCTCGTGCTGCCCGCGCTGGCTCCGGTACTGCTCGGTGCCACCCTTGCTACTGAGGCCGCGCTCTTCGGCCCCGCCGGTGATGGGTGGCCGTGGGCGGGACTGCTCGGTGCTTTCGCCGTGCTTTACCTCGGAGCGGGCATCTTGTCGTTTGGTCTGCTGCTGGAGGAATCGTGACAACAATCGAGCCCACCGGCTCGGAAGCACTTCTGGCGAAGCCGGTTCCGGCCAGCACGAGCTCGAAGCTCACGCGCGTGCTCGGTGGTCTCGTCGTGGTCGAGATGGCTGTTTTCCTCCTCTTCGCGCTGGTGCTCTCGCCGCCCGAAGTCAGCCAACGTGACGCAGTTCGGTTGTTCTACATTCACGTTCCATCGGCCACCATTGCCCTCTATTTCTCCTTCGGACTCACCGCACTCGGCGGAGCCATCTACCTCCGCACACGGTCGGTGTTCTGGGATCTCCTGGCGTGGGCTGCCGCCGAGATCGGGGTCCTCTTCTGCGCATTCACCCTCATCACCGGAATGCTCTGGGGGCGCCCGACATGGGGGGTGTTCTGGAAGTGGGATCCGCGTCTGACCAGCACGTCGATCTCCTTCGTGCTCTTCATCGCCTACCTGGCCGTTCGGCGACTCGACCTCGACCCGAGGGCTCGTTCCACCCGAGCAGCGGTGTTGGGTATCGTCGGCTTCCTCAACACGATCGTCGTGCGTTTCTCGGTCTCGTGGTGGCAGAGTCTCCATCAGGGCACGACCCTGAATCCTGTCGACACCCAGATGGACGGTTTGCACCTCCTGTCGTTCTTCCTGGGCTTCGTGACGCTCACCACGCTGTTCGCGTGGCTGTTGATCCATCGGTTCCGTATCGGCTGGCTCGAACACCAGATCGGCGAGGCGAGCCTCGAGCGGGCAATCGCGGAGCGGCGAGCCGAAGCGGGGACGCCATGAGACAGAGCGGGATCGAGTCCGGTGGGATCGAGTCAAGGGAGC
>JAHECQ010000548.1 GCA_024641625.1 Acidimicrobiales bacterium
CGTCTCGGAATCGCCGGCTACCGGCTGGAAGGTCCCTTGGCGATCGACCCTGCCTCACCGATGAAGCCCGACCCGGAGGACCCTGCCCACCCCGCCGTCGTCGAATTGTCACGGGGCGGCTACGACGTTGTCCGCCCCGGCATCGCGGACCCGGCGCTTCGCATCGCCGACCAGGATCTCGACGGCGTACGCGCCGAGGTCCTGTACCCGTCGATGTTCTTCTCCGTCTTCGGCCTACCCGACCCTGCGGTCGTCGCGGCCGCCTTCGCCAACTACAACGCTTGGCTGACCGACTACTGCTCGATCGATCCCGATCGGTTGATCGGCGCCGCGCTGCTGCCGATGCACGACCCGGGCGTTGCGCTCGCCACACTCGAGCGGGCCGTCGAGGCAGGAGCGAAAACCGCCTGCATCCCTTGTCGCGCGCCGGCGGAACGGCCCTATCGCGACCCCGCGTATGAAGGTGTGTGGACGCTGGCCGAGGAGGCCGGCATACCTCTGGCCATGCACATCGGCACCACCTCCCACGCGCCCCGAGCACCGCGCGGCACCAGCGGCTCCACCGGAGCCAACTCGATCGCAACCTACGCGGCGGCCGCGTCGGTGATCCAGGCCACGGTGGCCGAACTGATCTGCCAAGGGGTCACTGCACGGCATCCGGAACTGACGTTCGTGGTGTCGGAGTTCAACGCCGGCTGGCTGCCGAACTGGCTCGAGCGCCTCGATCAGGGTTGGCTCCGTGATCCGCCCGCCGCCGACCCCGCCGTGGATCGACGGCCCAGCTCCTATTGGGCGACGAACTTCAAGGTCACGATCGAGGATGACCGGTCCGCGGTCCTGTGCCGCGAGCTGATCGGCGTCGAGACCATCATGTGGGCCAACGACTACCCCCACCGGGACTCGACGTGGCCCTGCTCCCGCGGCGTTGTCGAGTCGTTGATGAGCGGCGTGCCCCACGACGAGCGAACGCTGATGACCGAGGCGACCGCCGCCACGCTCTACGACATCTGAACCCGGCGCGGGGACCCAGGCCGGTGCACCGGTCGCAGCGCTGAGCTTGCAGCGAGGGCGCTCAATCGGTTGGACCGGACAGCGGAGACGCGAGAGGCTCGGACCTTGCGTCGAACCGTGACCATCGCGCCGAGGCACGTCGCCCCCAGCGAAAACCCGCTCGGCCAGATCGGGACTTCCGACAACGGCATCGATTCGGCGCGGGCGTGGCGGGTCGCCGTTGCCGCCGCCCTCGCCGTCGGTATGTCGTTCGGCACCCTCTACACGTTCGGTGCCTTCTTCAAGGCGATGGCGATCGAGTTCGATGCCAGCAGGGGCGCGACGTCGATGGCGTTCGCCATCACCGCCTTCTTGTTCTTCGGCACCGGGGCTGCATCGGGATTCCTGGCCGATCGCTGGGGAGCTCGACCCCTGGTGTGGATCGGCGGCTTCATGTTCTCGATGGGCCTGTTCGCCACCTCCCGTGTCGACCAACTCTGGCACGGCTACCTGACCTACGGCCTCGGCCTCGGCCTCGGTGGCGGCCTGTTCATGGCCCCGCTCTTCGCGGCTGCCGCCGCGTGGTTCGACCGGTACCGTTCGTTCGCGCAGGGTGTCGTCGCCACGGGCAGCGGCATCGGCACCCTCGTGCTGCTTCCGGTGTCCAACCGACTCATCGTCGCCTACGGATGGCGGCAGGCCTACGTCATCCTGGCCGTCACCACCGGCGTCTCGTTCCTCGTCGCCGGGGCCTTCATCGATCGGCCGCCGGTGGGACCGCCGATGGCTGCCGGCCGGCACCTTCGGAGAGTACTTCGGTCGCGGTCCTTCCGGTTGCTCTTCAGTTCCGCCATCTGCCAGTCGGCGTCGATGATCTCGGCGTTCGCGTTCATCGTCCCGTTCGCCACCGATGCCGGCGTCTCGTCGTCGGTCGCGGCCTGGCTGGTCGGCATGGTCGGCGCATTCAGCATCATCGGCCGGCTGGCCCTCACCGGACTGGCGAGCCGGACGGGTCCGGTCCGGATGCTGCAGATCACCTTCGCCGCCCAACCACTGGCCTTTGCCGTCTGGTTCGTCGCCGGTGGCAGCGTTCCGCTTCTCGTCGTGTTCGTCGTGCTGCTCGGTGTTGCCTATGGCGGCTTCGTCGCTCTCGTCGGTGGCGTCACCGCCCACCTGTTCGGCGTGAGGGGAATCGGTTCGGTGATGGGTTGGGTCTACCTCGGGGCAGGGATCGGGAGCCTGATCTATCCGCCCATCGTCGGCTTCATCGCCGACGCCACCGTCACGACCCGGGCACCGATCGGCGCCGTGCTCGCAGCCTCCACCCTGGGCGCCATCATCTCGCTGCGGCTCGGACAGCAGGGCAACGTCATCAGCGACGACTGAGGAGCCCGGACCCAATCGTCGCGGCGCACTCTCGGACCCTCCGCACCCGGTCAGCGGTGGTCGTCCTCCCCGCCCAACTACGCCAAGCCTGGAACCCGATCATCGACACCACCCTGCATCCGCACCGCACCGCTGCATGAGCCAGCACGACCCAGCACAGGCCGAGATCACCCACCTGTTGTTCGCGCTCCCCGAAGCCAACCGGCAAGGCCCTCGCCCACTCGAAAGTCCAACTCGCTCGTCGGGCGAAATGGACCCGACTGCGTTGGGACCTGTTGGATCAAGCTCCTGACCTGTCACTGCCCATCCGTCCGGCGAGGCAAGACGGTGCAGGCTCGAGCGACCGGACTGAGTCGCGCCAACCGTGCAAGGTTGGTCGGAGAGTCCGACTTCCAGGCGATCTGTCTTGTTGGACCTTGCGAAGCAATGACGTTCAAGCTCACGCGATGTCCCACATCTGGTTCCTGCCGGCGACTCTGAGCCGGAGCCTGAACGTCTGCCGCGGGCCCCATCAATGTG
>JAHECQ010000549.1 GCA_024641625.1 Acidimicrobiales bacterium
GGGCGGCGATCGGAGTGCCGTCACGCAGGATCTCGAAGCCGGTGAGCCCAGGGAAACCGCCGGCAGGCAGGGTCCACGCGAGTTCGGCGGCGTTGCCGTTGAGCGTCGCAGTGAAGATCGGCGGAACCCCGAATGTGCCTGGCTCCCAATCCCAGGCGGGATCGACCGCGAGGCCGAGGTGGCGCATGGCGGTGGCGGGAATCACGGTGGCACCGGGGGCGTCAGTGCTGGTGACACCGGCGGCAGCATCACCCCCGGACACCAGGAGTGGCACCGATCGCTCCTCAGTCGACTGCCCGCCGTGCCCGGTTCCGATGCCGCCATGGTCACTGCTCACAATGATCATCCAATCCTCATCCCCATAGGAGGGGCGGGCCTGCAGGGCTGTCATGATCTGCCCGATGAAGCCATCAACGAGCTCTATGGAGGCAATGTACTCCGGAACGGTCGGGGAGAATCCGTAGGAATTCCCGGCGGCATCCGGGGGGGAATACGCCACGAGAACGGCGTCCGGATCGGCCGAGGCGAGGTGCGAGACGACGTCATTGGTCAAGGCCTGGCCCCGTTCGGCCTGGGTGCCTGCGCTCGGAGCCACGACGCGATAGTCCATGAAATCCCCCGCCCCCGGAGGGATGGAAGTTTCAATGAGCAAGCTGTCAATTGGTGTCCACGTAATGTGGGAGGTAACGTGAGCCGTCGGGACGAGTTCCTTGATGCGGCGGAAGAAGAACGGATAGTTCTGCATGTTTCCGCCACTGGTCTGGTTGGTGGTGATCCCATGCTTGTTGGCCCAGACGCCGCTCATGATGCTCGCCCAACCCGGACCGCTGACGGTCACCTGCTGGGTTGCGGTGCCGAGCACCCCGCCTTGGAAGGCGCTGTTGGTGAGGGTGCCCGCCGCGATGAGGCCGTCGAGATTGGGGGTGTTGGCGGGGGCGATGCAGTCGGCCCGCATGCCATCGGCGATGATCAGCATAATGCGCCGGCCGCCGAACGGATTGGCAGTCCCCGGCCCGGCGGCGAGCGGAGCCACTGATGCCAAGGCCAGAAAACAGCCGGTCAGGACGGCGCCGAAGCGGCCCGCCTGATTGCGGAGAAGAAAGGGGGACATTACTGGATATGGAGGTTTTCACGACGGCGACGTGCGATCGCACCGAGACCGACGAGGCCAACCAGGAAAGATGTCGACGGTTCCGGGACGGCTACCGCCGAACTGCTGAAGTAAGCGTAATTGACCAAGCTGTCGGCGTCGTCGATGCCGGAGTTCGAGTCTCCGAAGATGATTTGGTCGGAGCCGCTGGCACCATTGCCTGCCCAGGTTGCAGTTGACTCGGTGCCGTCGAGCCAGAAGCGGAGCGGGTCTCCGCTTCCCTGAACATCAAGCGGATCATAAACCACGATCAGCGTGTGGAAGGTGTCGGTCAGATCCGTCCCGGTGAAGATCGGGTCTCCGACGGTGGCGATGCCGCCGTAGATGCCGTTGTTGGTGATCCAAATCGGGACGTCGAGCCCACTGCGGACAATGATCTGCAACTCGCCCGCTTCACCGATCGCACTCACCTGGAAGCTGATCTCCGCCGACCAGCCGTCCGCCGCAGTGAGCCCGGCGGAGGAGGTGATCAAGCGCGTGTCGCCCGTTGCAACTCCGGGGGTGAGAAAGCGGGCGGCTCCGCTCGCGTTGTAATCGTAGGTGATCGTGCCGGCGCCGCTGAGGTTTTCAGTGTATCCGCTCGGCAACGCGGTTCCCTCGAAGGCCCCGACCCCGGTGATGTCGTGGACGACGACGGAGGCCAGCGCAGGAGTGCAGGCTATAACAACGGCGACAAGTGTGTGGGCAAATTTCATGGTAGAAGATTGGTTCTATTCAAAGTGTGGATGCGTTTTTCAGTTGCTCGAAAGGATGACTCTGCAAACGGAGGACTACGGCTTTCTGCCGATGAACTGGTAGAACGCCTCGGTGGCACTGGGAGCGGGAAAAGTGATCTCGATTTCATCCCCGACAACCGAGGTGCTGACCGAGGGGTCGGAGAGTGCGACAGGATTCCAGGTGGTGAGATCCTCCGAGTCGGCGAGACCGACCCGCACTGTGAGGTTGCCGCTCCCGTCCTTCTCGATGACCGGGCCTTCAAAGGCGATGCCGCCACCGGACGCCAGATTGCCGAGAACCCAACTAACCAGTGCTTCGTCACTGAGGTCGGGCGCCGTGAAGGTGGTGAACACCTCGACTCCATCGGGGATCAGGTCTCCGTCGGTGTCCGGGTTGTTCGGGAGCGTGTTGTAGATGGTGAGTTCCTCCCAGTTGTCCAGTCCATCGCCATCGTCGTCCGCGGTGTCGGGGGTGAAGGCGGCGCGTCCGGTCAGGCTCGAGTTCACCGAAACGCTGAAAGTGGCCGGCTGGCCACTAAAGTCGTCGGTCCAGAAATCGAAAATGTAGCCAGGGTTCGGAATCGCCACAATGTTGGCGGTGGCCCCGGCCGAGTAGTTGCCGCTGCCGGTGGTCGACCCCTCCCCGGGGACCAGAGCCGCCACATCGACCAGGAAGGAGGTCAGATCCGGGGCTATCGGCTGGTCGCTGAAGTAGGCGTAGTCGATCAGGGTGTCGGCATCGTCGATAGCACTGCTCGAATCGCCAAAGATGATCTGATCGGAACCGCTGGCGCCAAGCCCTCCCCAGGTTGAGGCCGACTCGGTGCCGTTGAGGATGAAGCGCAGTTCCTTGCCACTGCCCAGAATGTCGGTCGGATCGTAGATGACCCGCAGGATGTTGAACCCCGCGGTCAGGTCCACGCCCGTAAAGAGCGGATTCGCGGTGGTATTGATCCCGCCGTAGACGCCGTTGTTGGTGATCCAAATCGGGACGTCGAGGCCGCTGCGGACGATCAGCTGCATTT
>JAHECQ010000550.1 GCA_024641625.1 Acidimicrobiales bacterium
GGCATCCTGGTGGGCATGGTCATGTCGCTCTTCGCCGGTCGGTTGCTCCAGCTGCAGGGGGTCGAGGCGGCGGCCTACGCCGCCACTGCTGAGGCCGAGCGACTGCGAACGGTGACCATCCCGGCCACCCGCGGCGCGATCACCGATGTCCACGGCGTCGCGCTGGCGACAACCGTTGATGCTGTCAACGTCACAGCCGACCAGACCCAGATCGCAGACCCAGTCGCAGTTGCGGCCGCGCTCGCCCCGGTCCTGGGTGAACCGATCAAGACCCTTCGCGACCTCCTGGACGGCGACCTTCGCTTCGCCTACGTCGCCAAGGAGGTCACGCCCCGCACCTGGGCCACGATCGAGTCGTTGCGCCTACCCGGTATCTACAGCGAGCCCACGGCCAAGCGCGTCTACCCGCAAGGCGAGCTCGGGGCCGCTCTCCTGGGTTTCGTCGGAAGCGATGGTCATGGTCTGGCCGGTCTGGAGAACAGCTGGGACCGCGAGCTCGCCGGCAAGGATGGGCAGATCACCTACGAGTCGGCTGCGGGCGGGCGCCAGATTCCGAGTGCTGACTCCGAGACCGAGGAGTCCGTCCCGGGTGTGGACGTGCAGCTCACCATCGATCGCGACATCCAGTTCATCGCTGAGCGCGCGATCCGCAGCAAGGTGATCGAGGCCAATGCGGACAGCGGCACCGTAGTGGCGATGGACCCGAGGACGGGGGAGGTCCTGGCCCTCGCCACGTACCCCTCGTTCGACCCGCGCGATCCCACCCAGGCCCCGGCGGCCGACCGGGGAAACCGAGCGGTGGCTGAGATCTACGAGCCAGGCAGCACCAGCAAGGTGATGACCATGGCCGCCGCACTGGATGCCGGGGCGGTGACGCCCAACACGAAGATCGAAGTACCTCCCATCCTCTACCGCGGAGGGGACGACTTCCACGATCACACTCCGCACGGGACACTCCACCTGACCGCCACAGGCGTTCTTGCGGAGTCGAGCAACATCGGGGCGATCCTGATCGCCGAGAAGCTGGGGAACCAGGCCCTGTACTCCTACCTCCGGAAGTTCGGGATCGGGTCGACGAGTGGGCTGGACATCCCGGGCGAGAGTGCTGGTCTGCTGCCCAAGGTGAACGACTGGGGGCCGACCAACGCTGCGACGATCGCCTTCGGTCAGGGCCTATCGCTGAACGCCGTTCAGTCCACCTCGGTCTTCGCCACGATCGCCAACGGCGGAGTTCGGGTCGAACCGACAGTGGTGGCCGGTACGAGCGGGCCGGACGGGTCGTTCACCCCCGCTCCGCCGCCCCAGCGACACCGCGTCGTCACGGCGAAGACCGCCAAGACTCTTCGGGAGATGATGGAGACCGTCGTCTCCGACCAAGGGACAGCACCCATGGCTCAGATTCCGGGCTACCGAGTGGCCGGCAAGACCGGGACGGCTCAGCGCGTCGACGAGAGCTGCGGCTGCTACCGCGGGTACACGGCGTCGTTCATCGGGTTCGCACCTGCCGACAAGCCCGCCGTGGTCGTATCCGTCACCCTTCAGGACCCCAAGAACGGTCACTACGGCGGTGTTCTCGGAGGTCCGGTGTTCAAGAGGGTGACATCCTTTGCGATGCAGAGCCGGCAGGTGCCTCCCACCTCCACTTCGCCGCCCGCCATGCGACTGACCTACCGTCCCTGAGGCCGGACTCAGCCATGAGTGAGAGCGCGGCGCGAACCCCTCGGCCGATACCGCGGGCCACCTCACTTGCGCAGGTGGTAGCTGCCCTCGATCTCGGTCAAGGACTAGCGCCGGACGTGATGGTCACCGGTGTCACCCTCGACTCACGAGACGTGCGTCCTGGTGACCTGTTCATCGCCCTCTCCGGGGAGCGCGTGCACGGTGCCGTGTTCACGCAGGACGCCGTGGCGGCGGGCGCTGTCGCCATCGCGACCGATGCGTCCGGCAGAGAGATGGTCGGCAACGCCCTGCCCTGCCTGGTGATCGACGACCTCCGTAGGCGTACCGGGGCAGTAGCAGCGGAGATCTATGGTCGCCCGGCCGACGACCTCCTTCTGCTCGGCGTCACGGGAACCAACGGCAAGACCACGACAGCGTTTCTCCTCGAGTCAGGGCTCCGGGCGGCGGGACACCGCACAGGTCTCATGGGAACGGTGGGAACGCTGATCGACGGACAGGCTTTCGAGACCGTACGGACCACCCCCGAGGCGCCGGAGGTTCACGCGCTCCTGGCCGTCATGCGGGAACGGGGCGTGACGGCGGTGGCCATGGAAGTGTCCAGCCATGCCTTGGCGATGGGTCGCGTTGACGGCTGCGTGTTCGATGTTGCCGGTTTCACCCAGCTGGCTGTCGACCACCTCGACTTCCACGGCAGTGCCGAGGCCTATTTCTCGGCCAAACAGATGCTCTTCCAACCTGACCGGAGCCGGACATCGGTGATCACCATCGATGATGAGGGTGGTCGTCTCATGGCCGCGGCATCGACGGGTGAGATCCTCACCCTCGGCGTCGACCCGGCGGCTGACTGGAAGATCAGTGATGTGGCCGAGCGGGCCGGTGGCGGTTACCGGTACGTCCTCGTCGCGCCAGACGGCACGGCGCATCCAGGGGAGGTGCAGCTGATGGGTCGCTTCAACGTTGCCAACGCCGCCCTCGCTGAGGTCATGCTCATCCGCGCCGGAGTTGGTGTCCAGACGGCGGCCAGAGGAGTGGCCAGCTGCCCCGGAGTCCCCGGTCGGATGGAGAGAGTGGGTCCGGACGACGTTGCGCTCGTCGTTGACTACGCGCACACCACTGATGCCCTGGCACGAGCCATCGACGCCGTGACACCTGAGTCCGGCGGCGACGTGATCGTCGTCTTCGGCTGCGGAGGTGACCGGGATCCCGGC
>JAHECQ010000551.1 GCA_024641625.1 Acidimicrobiales bacterium
CACGGTCGCCGGGCGCCGGTAGCGTCCCCGCATGGGACCGACACGACCTTCCCCGCACGCGACCTCCTTCGTTCCCGGCCGCCGCCGGATTCCCCAGGAAACCATCGACGAGTACTACCGCCGGGGATGGTGGCGCAACACGACCGCCATCGACGATCTGGTCGCCCAGGCGGCAGAACATCCCGACACCACCGCGATTGTCAGCTACCGAAGCGGGCACGCAACGCCGGTTCGCCATACCTACGCCGAGCTCGAGCTGCTCACTCGACGAGTGGCCGGCGCGCTGATCGACCTCGGCATCGAGAAGGGCAACGTCGTCTCGATCCAGTTGCCGAACTCGTGGGAGTTCCCGGCGCTCGTCTACGGCATTCTTCGCGCCGGGGCGATCGTCAACCCGCTGGTTCCCATCTTCCGCAGTCGCGAGCTCGAGTTCATTCTCGGGCGTACCAACAGCAGGGTGCTCGTGGTTCCCGACTCGTTCCGCAACCACGACCACGCCTCGATGGCGACTGCGCTCCTCGAGCCGGTGGCCAGTCTCGAACACGTCTTCGTCAATCGAGCCGACGGCAATGACGCACCCCTCCCGGCAGGGGCGACCGATCTGGGCGAATTCGTGTTCGGAAGGGCCTGGGAGGACACACCCGGACTCGAGGCCGAACTGCAAGCGCGAGCACCCGGTCCCGATGACCTCGTGCAGATCCAGTTCACGTCGGGGACCACCGGCGAACCGAAGGGTGTGCTGCATTCGTACAACACCATCTACTCGGGCAGCCGCTCGATCGACGAGATCTACGGCATCGGACCCGACGACGTCTGCTTCATGGCGTCGACCCTGGCTCACCAGACCGGCTTCGGCTACGGCATGATGAAGCCCCTGAGCATGGGGATGTCCATCGTCTACCAGGACCAGTGGGAGGCCGATCAGCTGCTCGGGGCCATCGAGACCGAGGGCATCTCCTGGACGGTGTCGGCCACGGCGTTCGCCATGGACATGATCGCGGCGCAGCGCCGCAACCCGCGTCACCTCGAGTCGTTCAAGTACTTCATCTGCGGAGGCGCTCCCATCCCACCGAAGGTGGTCGAGGAAGCGGCCGAGGTCCTCGGGGCCCAACTGATTGCGGTCTGGGGCATGACCGAGAACATGATCACCACCACCACTCGTATCGGAGACCCCGTCGAGCTGGTGTCGGACTCCGACGGGACGCCGGTGGACTGGATGGAGATCCGGGTGATCGACGACGAACGCCACGCCGTCGGTGTCGGCGAGTCGGGCAACCTCCAGGTGCGCGGCCCGAGCCAAGCACTCGGCTACTTCCACCGCGACGATCTCTATCTTGCGGCGTCACCCGACGGCGATTGGTTCGACACCGGCGACGTGGCCAGGGTCAGGGCCGACGGCGGCATCCGCATCGTGGGCCGCACCAAGGACCTGGTGATCCGCGGCGGAGAGAACATTCCCGTCGCCGAGGTCGAGGATCTCCTCCTCCGCCATCCTGCAGTGGTCGACGTCGCCGTTATCGGGATTCCCGACGACCGGCTCGGCGAGCGAGCCTGCGCAGTGATCACCACCGCCCCGGACGCCGGGGTCGGCGGTTTGTCGCTCGCTGATCTGACGGCGTTCCTCGACGAAGCGGGGATGGCCAAGCAGTTCTGGCCGGAGCGTCTGGAAATCCTCGACGAGATGCCGCGGACACCATCGGGCAAGATCCAGAAGTTCAGGCTTCGGGCCCTCGTCCTCGATCAGCGTTAGCTGACGCAGGCAACATCCCGTCACCCCCTGGAGCGTTCAATCGAACCGCTTCCGGAGCATGGCCACCTCGGTGTCGGGACCATAGGGGCGGAATCGACCGATCTCCTCGAAGCCGTACAGCGTGTGGAACCGCATCGAGCGCGGATTGGGCGGGATCGTGTTGACCTCGGCGCACATGCAGGGACGATCCACGCTGCGGGCCCACCGCTCGAAGTCCTGGTAGAGCGCGGGCCCCCATCCCTGACCGCGGGCGGACACCGCCAAGGCGATGCGATCGACGTAGGCGAAGCGGTCGAGGCGTTGGCAGAACCAGCCGAAATTCCGACTGGGGTAGTCGGTGTCGGACTCGGTGAGTCCGATCAACATGCCGACGACGACTCCGTCGAGTTCGACAACCTTGAAGTACGGCGAAGTTCGCTCGAAGAATGCCAGTTCCACTTCGTCCATGCTCCCGACTTCGGGCACGTTGCTCTCGTTGATCTCGAGCACTGCGGCCGCATCGTCAGGCCGATACTCACGCAGCACGAGACACCTCGAGGGCTCGGGCCCGACGCTCGAGATCGGGGGCATCGAGCCGCTTGGCCACTGCGGCCAGCTCCGCTCGAGGACCGGTCCAGCGCAACTCGTCGACGTTGCCCACCGTGGGCGCATCCAGCGACAACGTCGCCAGCGTCCGAAAGAGGAGCGCCTCCTCGAGTTGGTCGACGAGGGTTCGAGCCAGCTTGGCGCCACCTCGAACGGTGACATCCCATTGACCGGGCGCAGCGGGAATTCGTTCGATGTGGAGGTAGCGCGCCAGCACGGCGGCCGCCGACTTGGCTCCCCACCCCGGCAAGCCGGGAAATCCATCCGCAGCGTCGCCCACCAGTGCCAGCCAATCGGGGATCGACTCCGGCAATACACCGAATTTCTCGACGACGTCCTCGACATCGAAGATCTTCTGCTGCCGCCGGTCGAACTGGAGCACTCGATTGGCTCTCACACACTGCGCAAGGTCTTTGTCGGGCGTACAGATCAGCACCCTCTCGACGCGCTCGTCGGCCGCGGCGACGGCGGCCGCCGCCGCCAGAGCATCGTCGGCCTCGTATTCGACCATGGCGAAGGTGGCCAGGCCCAGGGCACGCAGGCCTTCCTCGA
>JAHECQ010000552.1 GCA_024641625.1 Acidimicrobiales bacterium
GATGATGGGTCGGCCCGATCTGCATCGTCCCCAGGTATTGGCCATGGCCGATGAGCCGCTGCGCCGCAGCCCGGATGGAAAGATCCAGTTCGCCCGGGTCGTGCTGCGGCAGGAGGCCGACGGTGGCTGGCGGGTTCGTTCAGCCGGAGGGCAGGGCTCCCATCAGCTCAGTGCCATGGCCACGGCCAACGGACTGGCGGTCATCCCCGATGGCCACGGGATCGAAGCGGGTGGCACGGTCAGGGTCATGCAGCTGGACTGACGGTTCGTTGGCGTCGCGGCGATGACGACGATCTGCGGCGATCGAGTACCCTCGGTGGCGTGGCCATTGAACTGTCCGACCGCTTTGGGCGCGTCCACACCGATCTTCGGATCTCGGTGACCGATCGCTGCAATTTCAGGTGCGCCTATTGCATGCCGGCCGAGGGCATGCAATGGCTCGACCGTGCCGACGTGCTCACCTTCGAGGAGATCGAGCGGATCGCTCGAGTATTGGCCGAGCGAGCCGGACTGAAGTCGATTCGCCTCACGGGTGGCGAGCCAACGGTTCGTGCCCGACTTCCGCTCCTGGTCGAGAAGCTCGCTCGACTCGACGTCGACCTGGCGATGACGACCAATGGGGCCACCCTTGCGCTGATTGCCCACGACCTGCGGGCCGCCGGCCTTCGGCGCATCAACATCAGCCTCGACACGCTCGATCGCGATCGCTTCGTACGACTCACTCGGCGCGACGAACTGGCCAACGTGCTCGAGGGACTCGATGTCGCCCGTTCGGCCGGGTTCGATCCGGTCAAGGTGAACGTGGTGTTGATGAGGGGCATCAACGACGACGAGATCGTCGACTTCCTCCGACTGGGTCGCGACAGAGGCATCGTGGTTCGGTTCATCGAATTCATGCCGCTCGACGCTCAAGGGGAATGGTCGAACGACCGGGTCGTCCCCTACGACGAGATCCTCGCCCGAGCGTCGGAGCACTTCGAGTTCGAACCGGTGGCGCGTGGCTCATCACCAGCCGAACGATTCCGCTACCGCGATGGGTCGGGCGAATTCGGTGTCATCGCCAGTGTCACCGAGCCGTTCTGCGCCAGCTGTGATCGGATGCGACTGTCGGCCGAGGGTCAGCTTCGAAATTGCCTGTTCGCGCTCCGCCATGTCGACCTTCGCGCCATCCTGCGCAGCGGTGGGACCGACGACGAGTTGCTGGCGGCGGTCGCCGGCGAGGTCGAGGAGAAGTGGGCCGGCCATTCGATCAACCAGGTCCATTTCATCAAGCCGAGCAAGGGGATGAGTCAGCTCGGGGGCTGATGACGCCTAGGCTGACGACGTGTCCGATCAGCACTTCACTCATCTCGACCCCCTGGGCAACGCTCGCATGGTGGACGTCACTCCCAAGGACCCCACCCCTCGACGAGCGGTGGCTCGTGGGCGGGTGCACATGCGACCCGAGACGACCAATCTGGTGGCTCAGCGAGCAGTGGCCAAGGGTGATGTGCTGGCGGTGGCCCGAATCGCCGGGATCCAGGCGGCCAAGCGGACCAGCGATCTCCTGCCGCTGTGTCATCCGGTGATGGTCGGCGCTGTCCTCGTCAACTTTGCCTTCGGCGACGACTACATCGAGGTGGAGGCTCAAGTCGACACGTTCGATCGGACGGGTGTCGAGATGGAGGCGCTCACTGCCTGTTCGATCGCCACGCTCACCATCTACGACATGTGCAAATCGGCCGACAAGACGATGGTGATCGGTGACATCACCCTCTGGGAGAAGACCGGCGGCAAGTCGGGTCCGTTCCGACGGGAAACTGCCCTGGAAGCCGAGAACCGCCGCTGAACGCAGCCGCTCGCGTGCGCACCGTGAGTTCACCACAGGTGGTTGTCACCCACTGAGGGTCGTAGTAGGTTCCACCGGAACAGGTCGGGCGCCGCCAAGCTCGACCGGGTAGATCGAAGGAATTCATGTCTCTCATTCAGACTCTTGTTCTGATCGGTCTGGTTGTCGTCTGGGGTTGGGTGCTCGGTCGTCCGCTCCTGCAGAACACGTTCAACCGCGCACGTCGGGACCCGGTTGGTCATTTCAACCGCAACATGTCGGTACTGGGCCAGGCCCCCCGTCGTTCGCTCGATCACAGCAGTTCGATGTCCAGCAGAGGGGTGCAGGGTCTGGGAATGCAGGGCCTCGGCATGCAGGGAAACCGCGTCCGCAGCGGTGGTTCGTGGGCGACCCAACCGGCCCGCAAGCGGCGGCTCCAGGTCATGATGGGCCTACTCCTCGCCGTGATGGTCTCGGCGTTGCTCGCCGTGGTGGCGCAGGGCATCTTCGTCGCCCAACTCGGCGTGCTGGCCGCAGCCCTCGTCCTCTATGTCGGGTTGGCCGCGGTCGCCGGTGCACGAGAGGCCGAGCGCGGGGACAAGGTGCGCTACCTGAACCCCGACCGTGCGGCTGAACCGGCTCGGGTTCGAGCGGTGGCCGAACGCTGACCGTTCGCCGGCGGCGGTAGCCGATCCATGGGGGGCGGCCTAAGCTGTCATTCCCTTACGGGGCTGTAGCTCAGCTGGCTAGAGCGCCTCGGTCGCATCGAGGAGGCCAGGGGTTCGACTCCCCTCAGCTCCACCCCTGAAACCCCTGGTCAGCGGCCTCACCGTCGGATCAGGGGTTTCTTTGTTGTGGGCGCAGACCGCCGCTAGACCGCCAGAGGTTTGTGCTGTCCCGGGTCATGGTTGACGCGTTGGCTCCGGTAGGTGGGTGACACTTCTCGGACGGGTTCCGGTAGCTGGGCGACACTGGCTCCGGTTCCTGTGTTACACGTGACGGTCCGCGTCTGGCGGTGCTGAGCCTTCTTCGCTGGTGACGTCTTCGTCGCTGAGCTGTTGGGGGTCGTCATCGTGT
>JAHECQ010000553.1 GCA_024641625.1 Acidimicrobiales bacterium
TACATCGCTCGTGTGACCCGAGCCGGAACGATCACGGCGCTCGACGCCGACTACACCCGCACGGCGTACATGAAGGGCCTGGGCACGCGCAAGGTCATTCGTGGGCACGTGCTGCGCAACGCACTGCAGCCCACCGTGGCCGTCACCGGCACCCAGGTCGGCTATCTGTTCGGCGGCCTGGTCGGCTTGGAGGTGGTGTTCGAGTACAACGGTCTCGGACGCGTCATTCTCGACGCGGCGAACGCGCCCGACTTCCCGGTGCTCCAGGCGGGTGTGTTGGTCGTGGCGATCATCTTCATGTTCACCACCCTGGCAGCCGACCTGTTGATCGCGTGGATGAATCCCCGAGCACGAATGAATGTGAGCAGCTGATGACCGACAGCCAAGGTCCACCGCCCGAGACGACCGACGACATCACGTCTGCCGAGGTCGTGGAACCCGAAGTCCTGCCGCCCGACGCCGTTCCCACGGCGCAGGTCCCTACAGGTGCAGCCGACCGCAAGCAGGTGCGACGCGAGAAGTTCGCCGTTCTCCTCAAGACCCCGTCGTTCGCCATCGGCTTCATCATCCTCTCGTTCTGGATCGTGGCGGCGATCGTGCCCAGCCTCTTCAGCCGGTACGGAGATCAGGAGTCGGTACGCGTCGATGGTCAGGTCATCGCACGTGCCAGCCCTCGCGCCGAGGCATGGTTCGGCACCGACACGATCGGCAACGATGTGTTCGCACGCGTCATCTACGGGGCGCGTCCGGTCCTGATCACGGCGGTGTTGGCAGCCATCACCGCGGTCATCATCGGCACGCTGCTGGGGTTGCTCGTCGGATACTTCCGCGGATGGGTCGACGAGATCATCAGCCGCGTCATCGAGGCATTCCTGTCCATTCCCGTGATCCTGCTGGTGCTGATGGTCCTGACGCTGTTCGGCAAGACCCGTACCGTCATCATCCTCACGATCGCCACCCTGTTCATCCCGGTGGTGACCCGCACGGTCAGATCCGCGGTGTTGGCCGAAGCGCAGCTCGACTACGTCACCTCGGCCAAACTCCGCGGCGAGAACCCGTTCTTCGTGATGACTCGGGAGATTCTGCCGAACATCACCGGCGTGTCGATCGTCGAACTGACCGTCCGCGTCGGCTACGCGATCTTCACCGTCGCAACACTGTCGTTCCTCGGCCTGTCGGCCGGTGATTCCAGTGCCGCCGACTGGGGCACCGACATCGCCAAGCAGTACAAGACCATCGTGTCGGGCCAGTGGTGGGCCGCGATCTTCCCGGCGCTCGCCATCGGCAGTCTCGTCATCGGCGTCAACCTCATTGCCGACTCCATCGATCGGGCCAACAAGTCATGAGCATCATCGAGTCCCCCCAAGTCGAGTCCGTCGGCGATCCCGACACAGCTGCGCTGGCGGTCCAGAACCTCGAACTCGCCTATCGCGTCCGTGGCGTCCCGCGTGCGGTCTTGCGCGGTGTGTCGTTCCAGGTGCGGCCGGGTGAAGCGTTCGGGCTGGTCGGCGAGTCGGGGTGCGGCAAGTCGACCACGGCGTACGCAGCGTTGCGGTATCTGCCCGAGAACGCCGTCGTCCAGGGCGGCGCGGTCCTGTCGGACGGTCGAGACATCTTGAAGATGTCGAATTCCGAGCTGCGTCGTTTCCGCTCGACCCAGGCGTCGATGGTGTACCAGGATCCGGTGCAGGCGATGAATCCGTCGTTGCGCATCGGTCGGCAGGTGGCCGAGTGCTTCCGCATCCTCGGTCAGAACAAGACCGATGCGAACCAGAGCGCCAAGGAGGCGCTCGAACGCGTGAAGATCGCCGATCCGACGCGGGTGATGGATCGCTACCCGCACCAACTGTCGGGCGGCATGCTGCAGCGCGTCGTCATCGCGATGGCGCTGGCATCGGACCCGATGCTGCTGGTGCTCGACGAGCCCACGACCGGCCTGGATGCGACCGTCGAAGCCGAAGTCCTCGACCTCGTCCGCGAGCTGCGTGCCGAAACGAACGCTGCGGTGCTGCTCATCGCCCACAACCTCGGCGTCATCAGATCGATGTGCGACCGAGTCGGGGTCATGTACGCCGGACGTATCGTCGAGCAGGGTGATGCGCAGCAGGTGTTCGAACAGCCCGAACACCCGTACACGAAGGGCCTGCTGAGCGCCATCCCACGCAAAGGTCTGCGCAAGACCGAGCGTGCGCTCTTCACGATCCCGGGCAACCTGCCCCTGATCGGCGCTCCGCTGCCGACATGCGTCTATGTCGATCGCTGCCCGATCGCCGACGATCTGTGTCGCGCCGAAGTTCCGCCCGTCGTCGATGTCAGCGCCGGCAGCGCCGCGCACTGGTCGCGCTGCCACCACGTCGATCGAATGCACGAGATCGTCGAGGCAGAGTCCCAAGTCGCCGAGTACACCACTGGCGACGAAGCGGTCATCGCCCTGGAAGGTGTGTCCAAGACGTTCCGCCAGCGCGGCCACGACGTGCCGGCGTTGACGTCGATCAACCTCGACTTTCACGAGGGCGAGACACTCGGACTGGTCGGTGAGTCGGGTTCGGGAAAGAGCACGCTGGCCAAGACGATGCTCGGCATCCATGCCTCCGACGAGGGTGGCGAGATCAAGCTGCGCGGTCGAACGATGCAGGGTGAGGCGACCAGTCGCATTCAGGAGTCGATCCGCGCGATCTCGATGGTGTTCCAGAATCCGGATTCGGCGCTGAATCGAGCCTGGACCGTCCGTCGCATCCTGACCCGTACCGTCCACAAGCTCGCCGGGATCACCGGGTCCGAGGCCGACAGACGAGTCGAGGAGATCGCCGAGGCGATGCGGTTGTCACCGCGCCATCTCGACATGCGCCCGCGCCAGCTCTCTGGTGGTCTCAAGCAGCGTGT
>JAHECQ010000554.1 GCA_024641625.1 Acidimicrobiales bacterium
CGATGAGCTCTGCCACTTCGTCCTCGTCCAGCGGCTCCAGCCGGAGTTGCGTCATGTCGGTGGTCGCATCGAGCGGGGCGTCATAACCCGGTCGGGATGTCACGACCACCAGGACAGGAAGGTTCGCAACGCGCTCCACCAGGGCGCCCAAGGCAGACCATGTCGCTCCATCGGCCCAATGGGCGTCCTCGATCACCGCGACCAGTGAGCCGCCCGCCGCTGCCACTTCGAGCGCGGCCACGACCAAGTCGAGGACGCGAGCATTGCGGTCGCGCGGATCGACCGCAGCAATGGTTTCGTCGGGCTGATCTCCCAGGAGCACTCGCAGGAAGGCCTCGTGGGAGTCATCGCCAAGGATCACGCTGTCGTCCTCCGTGACGCTACGCACGATTTCCGCCAGCGGGAAGAAGGCGGCCGCTTGACGCTCGGGGGAGCACCTGCCGGTCAACCATCTCGTCCCGGGCAGGGATTGTTGGAGTTCATGCGCCAGTCTCGACTTGCCGATGCCCGCCTCGCCGGTGATCACCACCGCCTGGCCGCGACCACGCAGGGTTCGCCTGAACAGACCCTCCAGCAGCCCAAGCTCAACCTGGCGGCCCACGAACTTCGAGAGGCCCCGCACTGACGCAGCAGCGATCCGGTCCGTCGCCGACAGTGCACGAACAGCCTCGAACGCGTGCACGTCGTCGGACTTGCCCTTGACCGTGACGGTCCCAAGGTCACGGCACTCCACGAAACCCGCAACCGCTGCCTCGGTCCTGGCCGTGAGAAGCACCGAACCAGGCGTTGCGATCTGTTCCATTCGGGCCGCCAGATTGACAGTGTCGCCGAGCGCCGTGAAATCCGCTGCGATGTCGCCGCTGATACTGCCGACCACGACACCGCCGGTGTTGAGCCCGACCCGGAAGCTGAGGTGCACCCCCAGTGTTTCGGCGAGCTCGTTCGCCACTCCGGACAGACCGTCCTGCATCTCCAGGGCAGCAGTAACCGCAGCAACCTCTGCCCGTTCCTGGGCTACGGGGGCACCGAACAGCGCCATGATGCCGTCCCCGCGGAACTGTGCGACGTAGCCGCTGTGTCGCTCAACCGCGGCGGTCATCACCGCGACGCAACGTTGAATGAGCTCATAGACCTCCTCTTCACCGCATCCGCGAACAACACCGTGACGATTCGTCGTTCCCCCAAGGGCCCTGCGACTGTCAGCCCTGCATCAGAAGTCTCTGTTCCGGCCATCTGCAGCAGTGCCAAGGCGTCGGTATTCGACGGATCAGCTGCCAGGACTCGCCGGCAGGCATCGGCAACGGTCGGCCAATCGGCCGACTCGGCGGCCACGTCTGCCTGATCGAGCAGACGCTCGATCAGGCGAGCAATTCGGTCAGCCACGAAGAACCCCCCCTGCATACCTGCGACAAGCATGCCCCGACTCCTCGAGCGCTGTCACCGCTCGCTCGAGCACAAGCCAAGCTCGCGGTCAACGCCGGGACACCCGGACCGTTACCACTCCGACTGCGCTCGAGTGTCTGTCGGTATCACCCGTCGAATGTGTGTGGTTGTTCGCCGACGGGTCAGCTGCCGGGAGGCGAGTACTTGGGTGTCGCCTTCGATATCGCAGCGTCCATCTGCTCACCGGAGAACAGCTCGGAAGTGACGCTGCGTTCCACGGTTCCACTGGCCATGGAGAAGCTGTGCACGGCCAGGACTTCGTTGACGCTGGGTGCGCTTATGGTGGACATGAAGTCCCATTCACCCGGAATCATGAAATCCATCGATTCCATGGTCACCCCGAGCGACTCCCCGAACGCCTGCAACTGTTCAAAGCGTGCTGCGTAACCGCCGGCTCGGATCCCTTGCAGAGCCTCAGTCGTGTACTTGACGAATGTGACATATCTAGGCATCGAATCATCTCCCTCGTTGCGATTCGTGCCACGACCCTAAGCCTCACCTTTGGCGTCGGCAAGCGACACGCAGGACGGTCGAATCTCTCGGAGAGCCGAAACCGGGGACGGTCAGTGCCAAACCCGGCTTCACTTTTCGACCGGTCTCCCGGCGACCCTCGCCCTCGAAATCGACATGCCGGTCGGCTCCCATCCCACCGGTGGGCCATGGGTGTTGCGGTTGCTCGACATGATGACCTGACCGGCGAGGTGGTGGTCACGGTGGGATGGTGTTGACGACTGCGGATGATTCGTTCGCGGCGGCGCTTGGCTGGTCGGCAGCGTTCGGTCTTGGCTTATTCGACCTTCGTCACGTGGCGGGCGAGGCTCTGCATGGTGAGTTCCGCTACTTCGCTGATCTTGAGCTGCCCACCCTCGGCGACGAGGTCGCTGAGGCGCTCGCCGAGTTCTGTGGTGAGCTGGGTTTCGACTTCGCTGAATCGAATGGCTTCGACTGGGCTTATCGGGATCAGACCGACCAGGCCGATCACCTTCGCTGCGACCTCATGTTCGCCCAGGGCAACGAGCGCGACGGCGGCGTGTCGACAAGCCCGATAGCAGTTTCCGAGGTCACCGATATCGAGCTGGGTTGCGAGGACGCGTAGGTATGCAGCTGCAGCACCGGCTGGGCCCGTCTCCAGTGCGAGACTAGCCAGATCCCGCTGTGCGTTGGTGGTGATGAACGGGTTGCCGATTTCCTGGCCGATCTCCAGGGCTGTCTCGAAGTGCGCTTTGGCTGCGGCTGGATCGTCGGCAACGAGAGTGCGCCCGTACAGGAAGTGGCTGTACCCGCGTATCGAGGGGCTGCCTGTTTGTCGGGCGAACTCACTTCCCCGAGTTGCAGCTTCCTTGGCCTCGGACGCCTGACCGAGGGCGAGGAACCCGGCGATTCGGTATATGAAGACAAGTGACCTCGCCAGAGGGTCTTGCTGTGCGGATGGGAACT
>JAHECQ010000106.1 GCA_024641625.1 Acidimicrobiales bacterium
CACCGGCCCACCAACCACCGGCCCACCAACCACCGGCCCACCAACCACCGGCCCACCAACCACCGGCCCGACCACGTTGCCCACGCGACCGGACTGGCTCGGGTCTCGCACCTTGCCCACCAACGCGCTCGGGTTCGGAGTGGCAACCGAGACACCTCCGGAATTGGTCGATCGCCGATTTGTCACCATCGACACCTTGCCGCCTCCCACCGGTGGCTTCGAAGCCGCTGTGCTGCCTCTGCCCAACGAGGTTCTGGCCCGCTCGACGTGGCGGGAGGACTGCCCGATCGCCCCGGAGGATCTTCGATATCTCCAGGTGTCATTCCGCGGCTTCGATGGTCTGGCGCACACCGGCGAGTTGATCGTCGCCGCGACGGTCGCCGAGGACATCGTGACGGTCTTTCGCGCTGCGTGGGACGCCGGCTACCCGTTCGAAGAGATGCGGGTGGTCACTCCGGAGGACCTCGAGGCCGCGCCGACCGGCGATGGCAACAACACCAGCGCCTTCGTGTGTCGTGCGGTCACCGGCGGCTCGGCATTCTCGCAACATGCCTACGGCCTGGCCATCGACCTCAACCCGTTCCAGAATCCCTACGTGAAGGCGGACCTGGTCCTTCCCGAGCTGGCCCGGTCCTATGTCGAACGATCCAAGCTCCGGACCGGCATGCTGCTCGGAGGAGATCCGGTGGTCGAGGCCTTCGCCGCCATCGGCTGGCAGTGGGGTGGCAACTGGAGCACACTCAAGGACTGGCAACACTTCTCCCCGACCGGACGATGAGGCTCCTCTCCCCATGACCATTCCCGAAGCTCTGGTGGGCTTGACGATCGGCCCGATCGCCCACGACGTCGATCTCCGGTGGATCATGTCCTACGCCGCCGGCCTCGGCGATCACCGACCCGAGTACCTCGACACCACGCGAGCCGGTGGCATCGTCGGCCACCCGCTGTTCTCCGTCTGCCCTGAGTGGCCGGTGATCGTTGCCTCTCGAACGTTGTCCGAGTCGGTGGGCGTCACCGGGGACGAAGTCATCACCGGCGTGCACGCCACTCACGACGTCACCATCCACCGACTCGTCCGACCGGGCGACGTGCTGTCGACCACGCTCGAGATCGTCGGGCTGGTCGACAAGTCGCCCGGTGCGCTCTCCACCATGCGTCTCGAAACCGTCGATGCCGACGGGTCACCGGTGGCCACGACAACCCAGGGTTCGCTCTATCTCGGCGTCCACGCGGAGGGTGTCGATCACCCCGACCCCACTCCCCCGGCCGAGGTCCAGGGCACTCGACGGGTCGGTGAGCCCCGGACCCACCGAGTGGAACTCGCCGCCGGTGCGGCCCACGTGTACACCGAATGCGCTCGCATCTGGAACCCCATCCACACCGACCCGGTGGTGGCGAAGGCGGCCGGGCTCGACGACATCATCCTTCATGGCACGGCCAACCTCGCCCACGCCGTGTCGGTCATCGTGGACACCGTTGCCGAAGGCGATCCGCAACGAGTACGCCGGATCGTCGGACGATTCGCCGCCATGGTGCCGCTGCCCTCGACACTCACGATCAACATCTGGCCGGCGAACGCGACCGACGATGGACGTCTCTCGGTGCCATTCGAGGTGCTCAACGACGCTGGTCGACCGGCCGTCCAGGACGGCCTCTTGGTACTCGACGCCCAGGCACCGGCAGTCTGACCGGCCCGAGCCCGCAGACGCTGCCACCAGGCAACCTCACAAGTCGCCCGCCTTTTCGGGCGGGCGACTCGGTGTGAGAGGGGCCACTGAAACGACCCCACTGTCGATCGGACCGGGACTTCATCGATGATGATCAACGAAACCGGTCCGGACGACAGGTCTTCCGAGGCACCCCTCGGCTTCGACGCTCCGGTCCCCACGGGAGCATCGGTTTCCGGTGCCAGTCTCCACCTCGAGCTTTGTCCTGTCAATCGATCCGCGAAGGAATCTGAACTAGGTTCGACCCATGGATTTGCAGGTCGATCTCACCGGAAAAGTCGCTGTCGTCACCGGCGGGAGCAGAGGCATGGGGGCCGAGATGATTCGGGCATTCGCAGCCTGCGGTGCCGATGTGGTCATCGCCAGCAGAAAGCTCCCGGCGTGTGAAACGCTGGCCCAGGAGATTCGTGACACCACCGGGCGCCGAGCCCTTCCCGTCCAGTGTCACGTTGGCCACTGGGAACAGTGCAACGCTTTGGCGGAGCAGGTCTACGACGAATTCGGCCGCTGCGACATCCTCGTCAACAACGCCGGGATGTCACCGTTGTATCCGTCGATCGTCGAGATCTCCGAGGACCTCTACGACAAGGTGCTCGACGTCAACCTGAAGGGTCCGTTCCGGCTCATGGCACTCTTCGGCGACCGGATGATGAAGGCCGATGGTGGGTCGATCATCAACGTCAGTTCGGTCGCCGCGGTCCGTCCGACACCCAACGAGGCAACCTACGGAGCGGCCAAGGCCGGCTTGCACGCGCTCACCCTCGCCATGGCACGAGAGTACGCGCCCAAGGTTCGGGTGAACTGCATCATGCCCGGCCCCTTTCTCACCGACATCGCCAAGGCATGGGATCTCGATCAGTTCGCCAAGACCGCCAAGGAGACCATCGCCCTGCAACGTGGCGGACAACCCGAGGAAGTGGTGGGGGCCGCTCTCTACTTCGCCAGTAATGCCTCGAGCTACACCACCGGCGCCATTTTGAAGATCGACGGCGGTGCCGTCTACACCCCCGGCTGAGTCGAACGCCGGCTGAGTCGATGCCAGTCGGCCTCAGAACGAGGGCAGCTCGAACGACACCCGTCCACCGGGCGGTGGATCGATCCAGATCCGTCCACCGTTGGCTTCGATGAGACCGCGGGCAATGGCCAGCCCCAGCCCTGCTCCCCCCGTGCTCCGGGTCCGGCTCGAGTCGGCCCGACTGAACCGTTCGAATGCCTGGTCGGTGAACGCTTCGGAGAAGCCAGGGCCTTCATCGATCACCTGCACCATCGAGGTCGCCCCGCCGGATACTCGCACCCGCACCGTGCCGCCAGGCGGCGAATGACGAATGGCGTTGTCGACGAGATTGCGAATGACGCGCCCGAGCTGCATCGCTCCCGCCATCACCGGCACCGCGACCCCTGCCTCGAGTTCAAGCGAGACACCGGCGGTATCGGCAACCGGTTCGAGAGCCTCGGTCACTGCGTCGGCCAGCTCGGCGAGGTCCACCAGCGTTCGATCGACCTCGACCGTCCCGGCCTCCAGCCGAGCCAACAGGAACAGATCATCCACCAGCGCGGTCAGGGTCTCGACCTGACCCTGCATCGAGCGCAGGTAGCGGTCCGGGTCGGGGGCCACCCCGTCGACGATGGCATCCAGGGCGACCCGCAACGCGGCCAGGGGCGTACGCAGATCGTGACTGACATTGGACAACAACGCAGTGCGCTCGGCTTCGACCTGGGCGCGCTCGGCCTCGACCGCCTCGAGTCGTGCGCCGAGACGGTCGACTGCACGGGCTACGTTGCCGAGTTCGTCGGCTCGGACGACGCCGCTGCGGACCGAGCGATCACCCGACTCGAGCAATCGCAGCGCCACCTCCAGCCGTCGTGCATCAGCGCGCAGCGGAGCCGTCGCCACCACCACCAACACCGCAGCGAAGACTGCGGTCAGAAACAGCAGACCCAGGACGGTACGGGTCTGGTCCTTGTCGATGAGCATGAGCTGGGCCAGCGTGCCCGAAGCCACCGCACCCGCAACCAACGACAACAGCGGCACGGCGAGGAGCTGCAGTCGCAACGAACGGCTTCGCCGACCAGCCATACGGAGCATCACCGCCAGCAACACCGTGACCAGCGCGAGCAGGACCAGACCGGTTCTCATGGCTCGAACCGATACCCGACGCCCCACACGGTGGTGAGCCAACGTGGCTCGTTCGGATCACACTCGAGCTTCTGTCGGAGCCGCCCGAGATGGACCGTCACGGTGGCCGGATCTTGATACTCGGGAGCGGAGTCCCACACGGCCTCCAACAATTGACGACGGGAGAACACCTGTCGCGGTGAGCGAGCGAGGATCAACAGGAGATCGAACTCCTTCGGAGTCAATCTCACCGGGCGACGGGTGAGACCATCGGCGACGAAGACGTCACGGGCCGCGGTATCGATCTGCAGACCGTCGAATTCAAGCACCTCCGCACCGACCGCGTCGGATGCCGAGGTCCGACGCAGCACCGACCGAACCCGCGCCGCCAACTCGCGGGGCGAGAAGGGCTTGACCACGTAGTCGTCGGCACCCAGTTCCAACCCGAGCACCCGATCGGTCTCCTCGGCCCGAGCGGTGAGCAGGATGATCGGGAGGGTGCTCTCGGCCCGAATTCGTCGCAGGATGCTGACGCCGTCGAGCCCGGGCAACATCACGTCCAACACCACCAGATCCGGCGTGTGGTCGGCCAGCCACGCCAGCGCGCCGTCGCCCGAGTCCTCCTCGTGGACCCGGAATCCGTCCCGTTCGAGGTAGCGAGCGACCACCTCGCGAACCATCGGCTCGTCATCCACGACCAGGACCGTGGGGCCGGTCGGAACCATCACTGTTCGGACCACATCACTCTTGGGCTGCGTTGACGCTCGCTCATCAAGCGCACGAACCCCGAACGATTCCCGAAACTTCCTCCAAATTCAGAGCCCCTCCAACCACGGCTAACATTCAGCCATGATCATCGACCATTGGATCGACGGAGGACGGGTCCCCAACAGCACCCCGGATCAGGCACCCATCACCGATCCGGCCACGGGTCACGAAACCGGGCAGGTCGGTCTGGCGGCATCCACCGACATCGATGCTGCAGTGGCCAGCGCCAAGCGAGCCTTTGCCACCTGGCGCGACGCCTCGCTCGCTCGCCGAACCGAGATCATGTTCTCGTTCCGCCGGCTCCTCGACGACAACCGTTCCCGACTGGCCGAGGCCATCACCACGCAGCACGGCAAGGTGTTCGCCGATGCCCTCGGAGAGGTGCAACGCGGCATCGAAGTCGCCGAATTCGCGTGTGGTATTCCCCACTTGCTCCGGGGCGAGATGACCCCGGACGTGTCGACGTCGGTCGATGCCTTCAGCATGCGTCAGCCCCTCGGCGTCGTCGCCGGTATCACGCCATTCAACTTCCCCATCATGGTCCCGATGTGGATGGTTCCCATGGCCATTGCCTGCGGTAACACCTTTGTACTCAAGCCATCCGAGAAGGATCCGGCGGGCAGCATGCTCCTCGCAGAGCTCTTCGGCGATGCCGGCTTGCCACCCGGCGTGCTCAACGTCCTGCACGGCGACGCCAACGCAGTCAATGGTCTGCTCGACCACCCCGATGTCAGTGCGGTCAGCTTCGTCGGCTCCACCCCGATCGCCCGACACATCTACCAACGAGCCACCGCGGCAGGCAAGCGGGTCCAGGCCCTGGGCGGAGCCAAGAACCACATGGTGGTGCTGCCCGATGCCGACATCGGTCAAGCCGCCGATGCGGCGGTCAGCGCCGGGTACGGTTCGGCCGGCGAGCGTTGTATGGCCATCTCGGTGGTGGTCGCCGTCGGCGATGTCGGCGACCGACTCATTCCGGCCATGGTCGAACGCACGAACGCATTGCGAATCGGGCCGGGCATGTCCGAACAGCCGATGGACATGGGAGCGCTGGTCACTGCCGCACATCGTGACCGCGTGCGAGGCTATGTCGACCTCGGCGAGAGCGAGGGTGCCGAGCTCGTCCTCGATGGTCGCGATCTGCACGTCGAAGGTCACCCCGATGGATTCTGGCTGGGTCCATGCCTGTTCGATCGGGTCACCCCTGACATGAAGATCTATCAGGACGAGATCTTCGGCCCGGTGCTCGCTGTCGTCCGGGTCGACACCTACGACGAGGCGGTCGCCCTCGTCAACGCCAACCCCTACGGCAACGGAACCGCCATCTTCACCAACGACGGAGGCGCTGCACGGCTCTTCCAACGCGAGGTACAGGTCGGCATGGTCGGCATCAACGTCCCGATTCCCGTGCCGATGGCGTACCACTCCTTCGGAGGATGGAAGGACTCACTCTTCGGCGACACCCACGTCTATGGCGCGGAGGGTGTGAAGTTCTACACCCGGTACAAGGCCGTCACCGTCCGCTGGCCCGACCCCAACGAGCGCGGTGTCGATCTGGGCTTTCCCCAGGCCACGTAGCCCGGTGCGACTGACCAGGTCGCTGCACCTCCTTCAACGATCCGGGCACCGGGCCCGATGCATCGCCATTGCCGTCACCGTGTCTGCGCTGCTCGTCCTCGGTCTTCCCGGCTGCGGGTCGGGCGACGATGCCCTGCGTGCCGGCACCCTGCAGGTCAGCGTCGACCGATGCAACGGTGTTGCCCGACAACGGGCGGTGGCCGTCGTCGTCGGCGATGCACTGGCGGCAACGGTCGCCCATCCCTTCGTCGATGACAAGGGTCTCCTCGACGTTGAACGCATCACGGTGACCAACGGAGGCGACCACTCCAGCGCAGCCACTGTCGTCTACCTCGACCCCACACGGGATCTCGCCCTGCTTCGCGTCGACGACACGCTCCCGGCAACACGACTGCACGACGCGACCGACGATGACACGCTTCGATTGGCTCACTACCGACCTGACGACTCGGGTGAGGCGAGGCTGGTGATCGCCGAGGCACAGCTGCTGTCGAACGGTTCGGTGTCACTCGAAGGTGTCGGCGAACGTGACGCCCTCGGCCTCGCCGCGGACATCGAACCGGGTGATTCGGGCGCACCGGTACTCGACGACGACGGTCAGGTCGTCGGTCTCGTCTTCGCCGTCGACCGGGACGGAAAACGGGGCTGGGCCATCGCCGCTTCGGAATACGTAGCGGCGATGGCCCAGCTCGAGGACAATGCGGACGTCGCACCGGTGAGCCGGTGCTGAGTCGGCGTCAGCCCAACTCACTACCCACGATCGATACGAAGCTCACGCATTCGCCCGGCGCTCCACCCAGGTTGTGGGTCATGCCCAGTTTCTTGCCGCCCTCGGTGACGCTCTTGATCTGACGATCAGCCGGCGCCTCCTCTCGAAGCTGGAGCCAACACTCGAACAACATGCGCAGTCCCGAGGCACCGATCGGGTGGCCAAAGCTCTTCAACCCGCCATCGGGGTTGATCGGCAATTCGCCGTCGAGGTCGAAGGTGCCCGCGAGCACTTCCTTCCAGCCGAGGCCTCGTTCGGCGAAACCGAGATCTTCCATGAGAACGAGCTCAGTCGGGGTGAAGCAGTCGTGCACCTCAGCCATGGCGATCTCGGCCCGAGGATCGGTGACCCCGGCCTGTGCGTAGGCATCCTTGGCGCAGGCCGACACCTCGTGGAACGTGGTGTAGTCGTAGTCGGGGTCGATCGGTCCTGCAGCAGGACCAGCGGTGAACGCCAACGCCTTCACGTACAGAGGCTTGTCGGTGTACTTGTGGGCGTCCTCGGCCCGAACGATGATGGCGGCAGCCGATCCATCGCTCACACCCGAGCAGTCGAAGATCCCCAACTGGCCGGCGATGAGCGGCGCATTGCAGATGGCATCCTTGCCCACTTCCTTGCGGAACTGGGCACGCGGGTTGCGAGCACCGTTGTAGTGATTCTTCCAGGCGATCCGGGTGAGGACGTCCTTCATCTCGGTCTCGTCCACGCCATATTTCGCCGAGTACGCAGGTGCCAAGAGGCTGAACATGGCCGGGGCGGTGAGATCGGGCTTCGTGCCGTCGTCGGGGATGACGCCCGAGACGAGTCCGGACATCCCATTGTCCTTGAGCTTCTCCACGCCAATGGCCATCACCACGTCGTAGGCGCCCGAGGCGACGGCGTAGCAGGCATTGCGGAAGGCCTCCGAGCCGGTGGCGCACATGTTCTCGACCCGGGTGACCGGCTTGTAGTCGATCTTGAGCGCACGGCTGAGCGTGAGGCCCGAGACACCCGATCCCAACGTGCCGAACCAGTAGGCGTCGATGTCCTCCTGCTTGACGCCGGCGGAGGCAAACGCCTCTTGGGACGCATCGATGAGCATGTCGTCAACCGACTTGTCCCAGTGCTCACCGAAGTTGGTGCAACCCATGCCGATGATTGCGACTTGGTCCTTGATTCCCCTTGATGCCATAGCTGATGGTCCTTTCGTCCCTAGCGGACTGTCCTAACCCGAAACTGCTCTGTCCCTGAATTGATCTGTCCCTGAACTGCTCTGTCCCTGAACTGCTCTGTCCGTACACTCGTCTATCTCAAAACCTGTACTGGCCCTGACTTTGATCGCTGGCCGTGTCTTTGTCCGGTTTGGTGCAACCTGCACTCCACGCTACGCCTTTGGCGGGCCTGATGCCATCAGGTTCCCTCATCAGCTCGCCGCGACCGGCTTCGCTCCCTCATCAGCTCGCCGCGACCGGCTTCGCTCCCTCATCAGCTCGCCGCGACCGGCTTCGCTTTCCAGAAGTAGTTGTGCACACCCTTTGCTGTCATCAAGCGGCGGAAGGTCATCTGGACCCGATCGCCGATCTTGACGGTGTCGGCGTCGGCCAAGGCGCACTGGAAGCGTCCGCCACCATCGAAGTCGATGACCACGGCGATCGTCGGCGGCGACAGCGAGTAGGCCAGGCGGTCGATGGTGAAGGTGGCCACGGTCGCCTGCACATCGGCCATGGGCACCAGTTCCATGTCGTCGACCGCTCCGCCCTTGACCGACACCCGTTGGGGTGGCAGATGCACGGCGCCAGACGTGCGGTCCTTCGAACCGATGAACGCGTACTTCCAGGCCTCGGACCGGTATGACGGCGGCGCGGCCGGGTTCTCCGGATCGGGCCGGCGAGGCGGTTCACGGTCGAGGAAACCCCGCCAGGTCAGATACTTGTTGTAGCTCAGGCTGTCATTGCCGGCCGCGATCTGATCGGCCACGGTGCTGGCCGGCGAATAGGCGGCGATGGCGTCGGTGGCCCGGAAGAACGACACATCGCAGCCATCGGCGAGATGCACCACCATGATCGTCTGGCCTGGCGTCGCCTGGTCCAGCACCGAGGCCAACAGAAGTCCCGGATGAGCGGCGCCGGTGTTGCCCACCGCGGTCGCCAGATCGTCGGCCACCTTGGCCCCGTCGAGGCCCGCAGCACTGGCAGCGCCGCGAGCGGCCCGATTGTGCAGTCCGGTCACGATGGCGACGTCGATGTCCGACGGCTCCAGGCCGCACTCCTTGAACGCGGCCGAAGCCGCTTCGGTCACCAGCGGGAGGTAGACGTGTTCGCCGAAGCGCTCCTCCCAGACCCGGGAGTACTTCCATTCGGGCAGACGCCACCGATCGAGGAATTCGGCCGTGGCCGACGCGCCCCCGAGGTACTCGGCGATCACCGGCCCATCGGCGTCGCTGCCCACCATGAAGGTGACCGCAGCGTCGCCACAGGCGGATTCGTCCCCGGATTCGGGGCGGCCGGTACGAACATCGGCCATCGCCACCAGCACGGGGCGAGTTCCTTCCAGCGCCGAACGCATCGCACCGGTGGCCGAACGAGCCGATCCGCCGGCATCGCTGGCGAAGACGCTCGACGGGAAGTTCAACGCCGCGTGAATGACATTCGCGTTGGTCTTGTCGAGGTACGGCGGCGAGGTGGTGGCGAAGAGAATCGAACTGGGCGTCACGTCGACCGTGCGCATCAAGCCGCGGCCGGCCTCGACGGCCATCGAGGTGGAGTCCTCGTCGAAGGAGGCCACCGCACGGGTCCCCTTGCCGCCTCCGGTACCCAGCGCCTCTCCAATAGCGCTGCGTTTGAGCCGGTTGTAAGGGACATACGCCCCGTAGCCCACAATTCCCCGCATGGAACACCTCTTCGGGTCGTGATCAGTTCACGCCGACCTTAGCGCCGCATCCCGCTCGGTGAGAAAGTGACGAGGCGACGGGTCACCGGCCGAGGCAGGCCATCAGGAGTAGAAGGGGTTCTCACCGGCCGAATGGTCGGTGGCATCGATGACCTCGGTGATCTCCGGGAGCGCCTCGAGGAGCATCGACCGGATGCCATCTTGGAGGGTGATGGCGCTGGCAGCGCAGCCCTGGCATCCACCACCCATCATCACGTAGACCTTCGTGTCCTCGGGACCGTTGTCGTCGATGCCAACCAGACGGGCGAATCCACCATGTGAGGCGAGCGCCGGGTTGATCGCCTGGTCGAGAACCTTCTGAACCTTCTCGGGCAGCTCGCCGGTGAGATCGAGTTCGAGCCCCGCCAGCGGATCGGGTGGGTTCGGGTTGCGAATGACCAGACCACCGTTCGGGGACGCCGTCGGAACGTCGAGCGTGCTGCCGAACATGCGTTGGACCGAGTCAGCAGGCACGATGACCGTGAGTTCGCCGTGAGTCCCCTGGGTGTAGACGGCGTCGCCTTCCTCGGCGTCGCCGGCAGGCACCAGTTCGAGAGCGTAGGAGAACTCCGTCATGTTCGCTCCGGTGATCCCGACCTTCAGCGCCATGCTGCCCGGATCATCCTCGCTGGCTCGCACCTCGAGCACCGTCGCCAGGGCGGCTTCGGTGACGGCCAGAACGGGAACACCCTGCTCGACGGGCTTCTCGGTGATGCTCATCGCACGAACTCCTCGGGACTACGGGCAGCGCCTGCCACCGGCCAGGGTACAACGTCAGTTTTCCAACCCTCATTCCCCGTGACCTGCAATTCCCGCCCCCCGA
>JAHECQ010000555.1 GCA_024641625.1 Acidimicrobiales bacterium
CGTGAGCACGACGGCGCGACGATCCGAGACGACGCCGATGGGTTCTGACGTGGCGTTCAGCACCAGGACACGCGACATGCGGCAACGCTAGTACGGCGTCGACATTCCGTCCTGCAGCGCGGCGCCATCGAGCGCGGGGCCATCGAGCGCAGCGCCGATCGTCGTGATGGCGGACTGCTCGAGGTCCTCGAGGCGAGGGGCAGGCACCGAAGCCGGCCATCCGGCCTGCTGACCCTCGAACGCCTGGCGAACTGCCTGACGGTGGGTGGAGGACACCAACTGCAGATCGATCAGCGGGAGCGGGCCGAGCAGGACGAAACACTGGAAACGGGCGCCCGACCGATTTCGGCGCTGGCTGATGCCCACGACCTTGGCGGCACCGTGGCGATCGGTCGGCCGGCGATCGACGCCGGCACCGGGGTGGATCAGCACCTCGCCCGGCCCGACAGCGGCGAAGCAGAGGGACCGACCGGCTTCGGCGCCGAGCAGGGGGCCTTGGTGCACCTCGACGGTGATGGGATCCGGTGGCGGAGCGCTGGACCCCACGAGGCAGGCTCGCCGGATGGTTCGGGCCCAGGCGCGACCGAGCCACCAGAACGCTCGGTTCACATCGTCCTCCCAACGCCAATGGGCTCGGGGCACCATCACGTCGACCCAGAGCCCGGCCTCGGGTTGGACCATCACCAGACCACCGCCCGACCGGCGTCGAGCGACGGCCCAACCGGCCTGGGTGGCCTGCGCGGTGTCGACGAAATCGCTGGGTTGGGCGCTGCCGAGCACGAGCGTCGGTACGTCGACTCGGTGAATCCACAGCGAGGCCTCGGTATCGGGGAGGTCCTGGTCGAGAAACCGCTGGGCTGAACCGTGGCTGTGGTGGACGGTGGTCATGGGCTGTCTCGCTTGGCGCGCTTGCCTGGCGTGGGAGGCTCGCCTGATGGGAGCGGTTCAACCTACAGTTTGTCCGAGCCGGATCGATGGGTGATCGGATCGATGGATCATTCGAACCAGCGAATCCGCACAGCCGGGAGAGGACGGAAGGGAGTCATGGCCGCAAGCGAGCAGGAATGCACCGCCACGGAGAACGCTCGCGGCGAGCGACCCAACCCCCTCTTCGTGCCCGACTGTGCCTGTGCGGCGTGTTCGGCTCGAGAGGCCGCGGCCCTGGCGGAGGCCGATCGGCGGACATCGACCACCTGGCTCCGAGCCAGCGGGAATCGACAGCGTCTTGCGGTCGAGAACATCCAGTTGAGCGAGCGCGGCCGAGCGGCCCTTGGATGAGGTGACGGCCGATGTCATCGGGATCTCAGTCGGGCAACATCGGAACTCCGAGGATCGAGCGTCCCAGGAGTGATGCCCGCACGACGGAGGACTTCCCGAAACGGTCATGAATGGCGTCGACTGCGGCGTCGACGCCGGCAAGGTCCTTGTCGCCGAAGGGAAGCACCAATTGAACGGCGGCATCATCGGACAGCCCCTGGAGGGCGATGCCCACCTTGGAGAGGCCGCGCTCGGAGATCTCGGGCCACGCCGCACGCAGCAACGTTCTGGCGGTGATGACGACGGTTGCCGTTGTGTTGGTCGACTCAGCGAGGGTGTGCGAGCGTGTCACTTCGGTGAAGTCGGCAAATCGAAGCCGGAGGACAACGGTGCGCCCCAAGCGGTGGGCCCGGCGAAGGCGCGCCATCACCCGTTCGATCACGTCGAGCAGGATCGCCTCGGCCTCGTCCAATCCGAGCCGCCCTCGGGGGAAGGCTCGTTGGGCTCCGATCGAGCGCCGCCGACGTCCGGTGACGACGGGTCGGGCATCATGGTTGTGGGCCAGGGCATGGAGGTGGCGCCCCCAACCGGGGCCGAGGATGGCGATCAACTGATCGAGTTCGAGCGCCGCCACGTCGGCCACCAGTCGGAGCCCTCGATCGTTGAGTTTGCCGGCAGTGACCGGTCCCACGCCCCAGAGCCGTTGGATGGGGAGTGGATGGAGGAACTGGAGTTCCTGTCCGGGCTCGACCACCAGCAACCCGTCGGGCTTGGAGACGGCGCTGGCCACCTTGGCGAGGAACTTGGTCGTGGCCACCCCCACGCTGAGGGCCAGACCCACGTCGCGGTGAACCCGGGAGCGCAGAGCTGCGGCAATGGATGGCCCGTCGCCGACCAGTCGTCCGAGGCCGGTCACGTCGATGAACGCTTCGTCGATGGAGACGCCCTCGACCTCGGGCGAGACGTCATGGAAGATCTCGAACACGCGGGCGCTGGCCTCGGCATAGGCCTCCATGCGGGGACGGACGATGACCGCATCGGGACACAGCCGTCGGGCCTCACGGCCCGAGATCGGGGTCCGGATACCTCGGGCCTTGGCCTCGCAGCTGGCGGCCAGGACGACGCCCCCGCCGACCAGCACCGGTCGACCGCGCAGGCGCGGATCGTCTCGCTGTTCGACCGATGCATAGAACGAGTCGAGGTCGGCGTGGAGGATCGTGCGTGCCACTCGACCGAGTATGAGTGAACGCGCAACGAAAAGCGAACATATGTTCGATCAACGTGTCCAGAGGCGAGGAGTCGATTGCCTGCATCGTGGGGGAGCGGCGGGCTGTCAACCGAGAAGGAAGTCGAGCGCGACCCGGTTGTGTTCCTCGGGCTGCTCGAATCGGGCCCAATGTCCGACGTCGGGGCAGTGATCGTGGGCGCCGGGAATGACCGCTGCCAGAGCTTCGCCCATGGCCCGCCCGCCCATGTCGTGGCTGCCCCAGTGGAGGAGCGTGGGCATGTCGGGCCGCGCCGGCTGGTCGGGTCCGATCCGCAGCGCCTGGTTCTCGGGACCGAGGTGGTCAGGACCAGCTTGCGTACCCGCTCGGGTTGTTGCGGTGCCAGTCCTGAA
>JAHECQ010000556.1 GCA_024641625.1 Acidimicrobiales bacterium
CCGAGGTCGTCATGGGGTCGTCATTGCTGACGTTGTTCCTCGACCTCGACCAACCGCTCGGGTTCCGCACGATCGTCATGTCCCACATCATGTTCCAGGTCGCCTTCGTCGCTCTGACGGTACGAGCGAGGGTGCGCGGGTTCGACTGGTCCCTCGAGGACGCCTCCATGGACCTCGGCGCGTCCCCCACCCGAACGTTCCTGAGGGTGACGCTTCCGCTCATCCTGCCCGGTGTGGTCGCTGCCGCCGTGCTGTCGTTCGCCCTCTCGCTCGACGACGTCATCATCACCTTCTTCACGTCGGGCAGCGAGGTCACGTATCCGGTCTTCGTCGATGGGGCCCGCCAGCGGGCGTTCCCCCCGCAGATCAATGTCCTCGCCACCATGGTGCTGCTGGCCGGCGTCGCTGCGCTCGTCGCCAGCACGCTCTGGAACCGCCACCGACTCCTCGGCGGTGGTCGGGCATGATCCGAGCAGGTCGTGAGTTCGCGTGATGTAATCACGGGCATGATCCTGCCTCGTCTGTCGTTCGCCGAGATTGCGCTGCAACCCGGGCTCGAGGACTGGCGAGTGCTCTCGAGCGTCATGGTGGCGACGTTTCGGGCCGACGGGTACGCGACGGCGACCGCCTTCGCTCATCAGGTCGGGTGCTTGGCTGACGAGGCCGACCATCACCCCGATCTGGAGGTGCGTTACCCCGGTCGGGTACGAGTCGATCTCACGACCCACGCATCGGGGGGTATCACCGAGCTGGACGTGGCCCTGGCCCGACAGATTTCGACGTTGGCCGCCGCGTCATCGGTTGTGTCCGAGACAACCATGCCTCAGACGGTCGAGGTCGTCATCGACGCGCTTCACCCCGAGGAGATTCGACCCTTCTGGGCCGCAGCCGTGGGTTATCTCGACGAGCCTCACACCGAGGAAGAGGGATGGGTGCTCGTCGATCCGCAGCGGACCAACCCCACGATCCGGTTTGGACAGATGGACGCGGCGCGGCCACAGCGCAGTCGTACCCATCTCGATGTCATCGTGCCTCGTGAGGCTGCTGAGGAGCGCCTGGCCGGGATGCTTTCCTCCGGTGGACGCTTGGTGGCCGGCGAAGATCGCTCGGCGCTCTGGGTGGTCGTCGACCCCGAAGGCAACGAAGTCTGCCTCCGTACCGCCGAGCCGGGCTGAGGCCCCGAGCGCGAGGCGGGCACGTTCAGCGATGCTCCTGGGCCGAGGCCTCCCATTCGAGGGTCATCGAGCCGACGAACCGCTGGCCCGGCTGCAGCACTCTCGGGTCGAGATGGAACTGGTTGGGAGGGCCGCTCTGCGGCTCGACGCACAAGGCATGCTCGGGCTCGGTGAAGATGACCCAATGGTCGAACGTCGAGGCGATCGTGAGTCGGAGAGCGCCGGGCCATTCGATGACCGGAGGTGCTTCGAGACCCACGATGCAATGATCCCACGGTGGTTCGGGAAGCGCGACGACGCCACCCATGGGGATGTGGTGGTCGGTCGTGACGTAGGCCATCCCGCCCTCGAAGTGGAGCTCGGCTTCGCCACCGCGCCCGAGCCGACGTCGGAACCACGGATGCCAACCCGCCATCACCGGCATGGTCTGGTCGGCGGCTCGGATTTCGATCTCGATGGTCAGCGCGGTATCCGAGAGCGTGAATCGCTGCTCGACGTGGCCACCGAAGGGCCAGGGGTCGACCAGGTCCGTTGCCAGGGTGACGTCGTCGATCGCATGCCACATCTGCAGGAATGCCCGCCCGTGATTCGCGTGTGGAGGGCTGGTGAGCGGGAGCTCATAGGTTTGGCCCTCGAAGGTGAGCACACCGTTGGGCAGCCGCCCGCACCAGGGGACCATCGGGAAAGAGCCCCATCGGCTGGGCCGGTCGGCTTCGGTGATCAGCAGCTCCAACCCGTCGACGACGAGCGAAGCCAGGCGCCCGCCATCGAAGTCCACGAACGCGCTGGCCCGAGTGCTTCGCAACGCCAGGCCGTCGGATGCGTCCCTGCGGATCGGTTCGCCGTGGCCGGATGCTTCCATGGTGGCAGCGTAGGCGCGAACGCGCGGCAGGTGTCCGGCCACCGCTTTGCTGCACGGTATGGATGATCGGCGGCTCCCGTGGCAGGCTTCTGTCCATGAGTTCATCCTCCGAACACTCGGGTCGCCCGCTGCCGGTGCATCGACTGACGGCGTACAACACCGCGACCGAGAGCGACAACAAGATCCATGACGACGAAGTCGCCTCGAAACTCGGTTTCACCGGCGGTCTGGTGCCGGGTGTGGACGTCTACGCCTACCTGTGTCGGCCCCTGGTCGAGGCTTGGGGCGATCGGTTCTTCACCGAGGGGCGTACCAGCGTCTCGTTCGGATCGCCGATCTATGACGGCGAGGACGTCGAGATTCGGGCAGTCGAGCTCGACGACGGCTCGATCGTTGCCCAGGCCCACACCGCGGCCGGGCCGAGGGCACGGATCGAAGGGTTGCTCGTCGCCGGGTTGGCCAGTCCCGGTGCCTTGCGCCATACCGATCTCCCGGTGCAGCGACCGCCGGCGACACCGGAGACACTGGCTCCCAACACGGTGCTGGGCACCTTCACCACCACGTGCTCGGCCGAGGAGGCAGCGACGTATCTCGTCGATGTCCGTGATCCCCAGAGCATGGTTGCGGCCCGCGGCATCGTGCATCCCGGCTGGGTGTTGCGGCGGGCCAACGAGGCCCTGAGCCGCTCGGTCGTGCTGCCCCCTTGGATTCATGTGGGTTCGGTGGTCCAGAACTATCGACCGTTGGCCATCGGGGAAGCAGTGACGGTGGCCGCTGAGGTGCGGGACAACTTCGATCGTAAGGGTCACCTCTTCGTCCGTGCCGACGTGTTGC
>JAHECQ010000557.1 GCA_024641625.1 Acidimicrobiales bacterium
GCGACGTAGAGATCGAGGAACTCGACCCAGCGCGGGAAGTTGGCCGGTCCGATGGACTCGGTGTGCAGTCCGTTGACCAACGTGGCGTACAGCCGGTCGGTGCCGGTGAACCGGTCGAGCATCGTCGGGAAGCGACCGCCGGTCTGCTCGTCCTGCCACGCGCCGGCCACGAACGTCGGCACGTCGATCTTGTCGACGAACAGGCGCGGCGACAGTTCATCGGACTGTCGTGAGTCGTAGAACGGCGACTCGAACACCTCCGCGACGAGGTCCGGATTCTGGGCGCGCAGCGACTGGTTGGCCGCGCACTCGTCGTCGCCGGCGCTGATGCGATCCTTCGCCCATTGCTGCCCGCCGTCGTCGATGATGGTGCCGGCGGCATCGACCGCGGGGCGACCGTTGTCGACGCGGTCCTGCGTCCACTCGACGGCGAAGCCGGTGTTCAAGATGCCGCCCGGGTAGAGCGTGGAGTTGTAGCTGTCGTCGATGACCGAGAACGGTGTGATCGCCGCCAGGCTGGGCGGTTGGGTCTGGGCGACGAAGAGTTGGCTGATGCCGGGATACGACACGCCGACCATCCCGACCCGGTTCTCGAAGACCCACGGCTGTGCTGCGACCGCTTCGATCACGTCGTACCCGTCGATGCTCTGGGCATACTCGAAGTAGCGGAACGAGCCCCCCGAGCAGCCGGTGCCACGCATGTTCACCCCGACGTAGGCATAGCCGAGCGGCGTGAACAGATCCTTGAACCCACCGGCCTCCGGATCGGCGGGCGTGTAGCCGGAGTACTCGACCACCGTGGGATACGGCCCGTCTTCGATCGGGCCGGGCAGCACGATGTTGGCCGCCAGCGTGGTGCCGTCGCGCATCGTGATGTAGCCGTATCCCGGGGCGGGCAGTCGTTGCTCGTCGTAGAACGCCTGGACCGGATGCTCGTCGCGAGCGAGCGGCCGAACGGGCGCCGAGTATCCGTCCGTGGTGAGTGCGTGCCACGTCTGGTCAGCGGCGAGACTGCGGACGAGGAGCGACCCGTACCCATCGACCTCGCCACCCGGCGGTGGATCCGACACGGCGCCGGGTTCCAAGCGTTGCTCGACCATGGCGGTGGTGACGAACGAGATCGACGTTCCCGGCTCTGCACCCGTCACGGCGATCTGCTCGATGCCCGGCTCGATGGTGAAGTCGGGCTCGACCTCGTCGAACCGGTCGGCGATCGAGGGTTGCATCCCCTCGGTCGTCGTCGGGCCGGCCGACTCGGCCGTCTCTGCGCGATCCGGCGCGGCGTCCGATGTCGGGGCCGTCTCGGCAACAGCGGTGGTTGCCGGCTCGGTGGCTACCGGGGTGTCGTCGTTGCCTGAGCAGGCGGCCGCGGCGAGGGCCAGAACAGAGAGCAGGGCGGGAAGGGTCCGTCGCATCGTGCCATCTTCGCCCACTCGGGCGCGATACACGTGGTCGACCGACATCGCTCATCTCCGGTCTCCCCACCATCCCCGCCGCTTTCGTGAGGAGTCTGCGGACAGTGGCCGCAAACTCCTCACGAAAGCGGCAAGTTCGGTGTGTGTGGGGGCGAGGGTGTCAGGGGGTGCGCAGTCGACGGTGCAGGAACGTGAAGATCAGTGCCTGCATCGTCGCCTGCTGATCCGCGTCGGCCGCTCCGCCGTGGCCCCCTTCGACGTTCTCCCAGTACGTGACGTCCTTGCCGGCCGCCTCCAGACGCGCCGCCATCTTCCGGGCATGTCCGGGGTGGACCCGGTCGTCACGCGTCGACGTCGTCAGCAGGATCGGCGGCGACGCGACGTCGCGGGCGATCAGGTGATATGGCGAATACCCCTGCAGATATGCCCAGTCGTCCGGCTCGTCGGGATCGCCGTACTCGGCCATCCACGATGCTCCTGCCAAGAGCAGGTGATATCGCCGCATGTCGAGGAGGGGCACCTGGCACACGACGGCGCCGAACAGTTCGGGCCTCCGCACGTACATGTTGCCGACGAGCAACCCGCCATTGCTGCCACCGGAGATTCCGAGGTGCTCGGGTGATGTCACGCCTCGTTCGATGATCGCCCGAGCGACGGCTTCGAAATCCTCGTACACGCGCGGCCGCTTCTCCCGGAGTCCGGCGCGATGCCACGCCGGACCGTACTCGCCGCCTCCACGGATGTTGGCCAGTACGTACACTCCGCCGTCGGCCAACCACGAACGGCCGACCACGGCGGAATAGGCGGCCACCCGTGGTATCTCGAAACCGCCGTATGCGGTCAGCAGCGTGGGTCGCGTGCCGTCGGACGTGGCCAGGGCGTCACGAGAACCGACGACGAAGTACGGCACGCGCGTGCCGTCGGTGCTGGCCACGAAGTGTTGCTCGATGCGCATGTCATCCGCGTCGAATCGTGCGGGGGCTCGGCGCACGAGTTCCGGCGGCTCGCCGTCGACGAGCGACATCACGTACAGCGATTCGGGCGTGACGAAATCGGTACCGACGATCCACACGTCGTCACGCTCGTCGCCGTCGACCGCGCTGACGGACAGGCTCCACACGTCGGGCGCTCCGGCGAGCGGTTCGATCCGCCAGTCCTGCCCGATCTGATCGGGCGGCGTCGCGATGGACAGCACGTTGCGCACGTCGTCGAGCACGTCGATCACGACGCGATGTCGCGTGCAAGAGAAACCCCCGAGTGACGAGGTCGGCGTGGGCGTGAAGAGGGCCGTCAACCCCGAACGGCCCTCGAGGAATCCGCCGATGTCGGCCACGAGCAGCGACCCGGCGGCAAACGTCTCGCCGTGGTGCGACAGGTCGGACCGCGGCGACAGGAAGATCCACCGTTCGTGGAACCGGACTCGGACGTCGTCGGGAACGTCGACGGGGAC
>JAHECQ010000558.1 GCA_024641625.1 Acidimicrobiales bacterium
CCCGACCGAACTGCGGCCGCCGTCCGCCAGGCGATCGCACCCGATGGGACCTGGCTCATCAAGGACATCCGTTCCTCCGGGGATTTCGACCAAGACCGACGCAACCCGTTCCTGGCCATGTTCTACGGGTTCTCTGTCATGTCCTGCCTGCAATCGGCGATGTCCGAGCCGGGCGGGCTCGGCCTCGGCACGCTCGGCTTGCATCCTCGGCGGGCGGAGGAGCTCGTTCGTGACGCCGGGTTCGAGGACTTCCGAGTCCACGACTTCGAGGACGCGGCCAACTTGTACTACGAGGTACGGCCGGCTCCCCAGCCATGACGTTCCCACCTTCTGGATCCGAGCCGATGGGACCGACCGGTACACCGTTGGCTACGGTGTCCCGGGTGACCGATGCCGAGCAGCCGGGGATTCCATCAGACGTCGTGGCACCGACGGCTCGACCGTTCGTCGTCGGGCTGACCGGGGGCACCGGTGTCGGCAAGAGCACGGTGTGTGGTCTCCTGGCCGAACGTGGCGCCCTGGTGATCGATTGCGATCAGCTCGGACGCGACGTCGTTGCGCCGGGCGGCCCTGCGCTCGAACCGATTTTCGAGCGATTCGGTGACGGCATGCGAACCCCGGAGGGGCAACTCGATCGGGCGGCACTGGCCGCGGTGGTGTTCAACGACCCTGCTGCGCTCGAGGCGCTCAACGCCATCACTCACCCGGCCATCGACCAGCTCATCGCTCGGCGGATCGCTTCGGCCGAGGCCGACGTCATCGTGCTCGACATGGCGGTCCTGGTCGAGTCGAACCTGGGCAAGGGTCAGTACGAGGCCGTGATCGTGGTCGAGGCCGCCATCGACCTCCGACTCGATCGACTCGAGGCGCGGGGGATGAGCCGCGACGATGCACGAGCTCGCATGGCCAGCCAAGCCAACGACGCCGAGCGCCGCGAGATCGCCGACCTCGTCGTCACCAACAATGGCGATCTCACCGAGTTGCGTGATGCAGTCGCCCAGTTGTGGGAATCGCTCCAAGTCTTGATCCGTCGACGTCGCTCCTCCTGATCTCCGACTCGCCGTATTCCTGCGTGCAGCGCTCGACCGTGTCGCTCCGAACGCTCATCGCTCGACCAATCACTCGACCCTCGCAGCGCCTCCGCCGAGATGCCCCCTCCTTCGGGTCGCCGAAGGGCTGAGTCGGCGCTATAGCGTTGTTGCATGGCCGACTTCGACTACACCGACCTTCTTCCTCTTGGCGAGGATTCCACCGCCTATGAGCACCTCGGCACCGAGGGTGTCGAGGTGCTCGATCTTGGTGGACACGAGTTCATCGGAGTCAGCGACGAGGCGCTCCGCAAGCTGTCCGCCCTTGCCATCAAGAACATCTCGCACCTGCTGCGGTCCAGCCACCTTCAACAGCTCTCCAACATCCTCAAGGACCCCGAGGCCTCGGCCAATGATCGCTTCGTCGCCCGCGAGCTGCTCGAGAACGCCGTCATCGCGGCCGGCTTCGTCCTTCCCGGTTGCCAGGACACCGGTACGGCGATCATCAAAGCCAAGAAGGGACAGTTCGTTCTCACCGCGGGTGACGACAAACAAGCCCTGGCCGGGGGCGTCTTCGACACCTTCCAATCGTCGAACCTGCGGTATTCGCAGATGGCTCCACTCACGATGTGGGAGGAGAAGAACACCGCCGACAACCTTCCGGCCGAGATCAAGATCGAAGCGACGACCGGATCCGAGTACAAGTTCCTCTTCATGACCAAGGGAGGTGGATCGGCGAACAAGTCGTACCTGTTCCAGGAGACCAAGGCCATTCTGAATCCAACGGGACTACGCAAGTTCCTCGACGAGAAGCTGAGGCTGCTCGGCACCTCTGCCTGCCCGCCCTACCACCTGGGGCTCGTCATCGGTGGCACCTCGGCCGAGTTCGCGGTCGAGACGGCGAAGTTGGCATCGACCCGCTACCTCGACTCGCTACCGACCCAGGGCTCCCCATCAGGCCACGGCTTTCGCGACCTCGAGATGGAGGCCGAGGTCCTCGAGCTCACGCAGAACTTCGGCATCGGCGCTCAGTTCGGCGGCAAGTACTTCTGCCACGATGTTCGAGTCATCCGCCTTCCCCGTCACGGAGCCTCGCTCCCCGTCGGCATCGCCGTCAGCTGCTCGGCCGATCGCCAGGCGAAGGCCAAGATCAACGCCGATGGCATCTTCCTCGAACAGCTCGAGACCGATCCGGCGCAATTCCTTCCCGAGGTGACCGACGCCGATCTCTCGGCGCAGGTCGTGAACATCGACCTGAACCAACCGATGGATCAGATCCGCGCAACCCTCAGCCGGTACCCGACCACCACCCAGCTCCGGCTGACCGGCACGCTCGTCGTCGCCCGTGACATCGCTCATGCCAAGATCAAGGAGCGCCTCGACGCCGGCGAACCGATGCCACAGTACCTGCGCGATCATGCGGTGTACTACGCCGGCCCGGCCAAGACACCCGAGGGATACGCATCGGGTTCCTTCGGTCCGACAACCGCCGGGCGGATGGACTCCTACGTCGATGCGTTCCAGGCTGCGGGCGGGTCGCTCGTCATGCTGGCCAAGGGCAATCGCAGCGCTGCGGTCAAGGACGCCTGCAAGCGTCACGGCGGTTTCTACCTGGGCTCGATCGGCGGTCCAGCCGCCCGACTGGCCAAGGACAGTATCCGCAGGGTCGAGGTCCTCGAGTACCCCGAGCTCGGCATGGAAGCCGTCTGGAAGATCGAGGTCGAGAACTTCCCCGCCTTCATCGTGGTGGATGACAAGGGCAACGACTTCTACGAGGCCACGAGTCGACCGGTCGATCTCGGCGTCAAGCGCTGAACCGATCCGAGAATTTC
>JAHECQ010000001.1:0-14146 GCA_024641625.1 Acidimicrobiales bacterium
ACCGGACGCTCTCATGCTCGATATCGCCCGTCCCGACGACCTCTCCCAAGTCGCGGCGGTACTCTCCGATGCCTTCGCCGAGGATCCACTCATCGACTTCATGTTCGCCGACCCCGACCGATCGGAGTCGCAACGTCGGCGGATGATGGAGATCTCGGCCGAGCGGGGCATTGCCCTCGGCCACACGTACGTGTGGCGGTCACACGATGACAGAGCCGATGCCCACGACCGGGTCATCGACGGCGTTGCGTTGTGGGCTCCTCCTGGCACCGGCTTCTTCGGTCCGGCCGAGGGCCTGCGCATCGCCGATCTGATGATCGGGGCCGACGCAACCCGTCGGCCGCTGCTGGGGGCCGGGATGGCCGAGGTTCATGCCTACGAGCCCGAGCATCCGCATTTCCATCTGCAGTTCTTCGGCGTGCGATCCGCGTTGCGTGGTCGAGGAATCGGCGCGCAACTGTTGGCAGGATGCCTCGAGTGGATCGATCGCCTCGGCTATCAGGCATCGCTCGAGTCCTCGAATGTCCGTAATCTCACCGTCTACGAGCGACTCGGATTCAGCACCCTCGCCGAAGTCGAGATTCCCGAAGGGCCCATCGTGCGCCCGATGGTCCGCTCCCCCGCCGTCTGAAGCGCACGCCGGCTAGGTCGGCGTGAAGGTGACAGGCATCCGCTTGGCCCAGCTGAGGAAGGTCGAACGGGCCCGTTGCACCTCTCCGGTCGTCGCGATGTCCGGCAGTCGGCGAAGCAGTTCACGCAACGTGAGTGTCACCGAGAGGCGCCCCATCCGGGCCCCCAGGCAGAAGTGTGGTCCGACGCCGAAGGCGAGGTGCAGGTTGGGGCTGCGGGTGAGGTCGAAGCGGTCGGGGTCGGTGAACACCGCTTCGTCTCGGTTGGCCGAGGGATACCACAGCAGCAACTTGTCGCCGGCGCTGATCTCGACGCCGTTCAATTCCGTGTCAACCGTCGCGGTGCGTCGGAAATGGAGCACGGCGTTGTTCATCCGCAGTGTTTCCTCCACGAAGCCCGGCAGGTGGGCATCGAGATTCGACAGCAACAACTCGCGCTGGTCGGGGAACGCCGTCAGCGCCTCGACGGCGCCACTGAGCGTGGACCGAGTGGTTTCGTTGGCCGCCACGAGGAACAGGTACCAGAGCATGGCCACCCGCTCGTCATCCATGGGCTCGCCGCCGACTTCGGAGTGGACGACCCGCGACAGGAAATCGTCGCCAGGATCGACACGCTTTTCGGCGATGACCCGCCGGCCATAGTCGAACAACGCGTCCTTGGCCGCCAGGAAATCATGGATGGTGCCACCGAAGTCGGGATCGTGGTTGCCGATGATGGCGTTGCTCCACCCATAGAACGTCCGCCGGTCGGCCTCCTCGACTCCCAGCAGGTGGGCAAGGATTCGCAGGGGGACCTCCGATGCCACCTCCTCGACGAACTCAGCCGAGCCTCGCTCGGCGATGCCATCGACCACCTCGACGGCGATACGCTCCATCACCTCTCGGAGGCGCTCGACGCCTTTGGGGCCGAAGGGCTCCCGGATGGCCTTGCGCATGGCCGTGTGGTCGGGCGGATCCATACCCATGAGGTTGAGTCGGGTCTCCTCCAGAATCGCACCGGAAATGTCGGCGCCGGTGAACCCCCCGAGCCAGGACGAGTAGGTGGTCGGGTCGACAGAGACCGCGTGGATGTCGGCATGGCGGGTGACACACCAGAAGCCCGGCCCGGAACGCCCGCCTTCGCGCTTGGGTGGCTCAGGATGCCACGCGACGGGAGCCAGCCGGCGCAATCGTGCGAAGGCCTCGTAGGGTGGACCGGCGGCGTAGGTGGATGGGCTCCATAGGTTGACATCGATGATGTCGGGGGCGTAAGGCTGACGGGTGGTGCCGACCCCGGACCGATCTCCGCTCACGTCGGTCGATCGCCCTTCACCGTGATCCGTCGCACGTGGCGACGCTGGCCGACATAGTCGTGCAAGGCATAATGCTGCACGCTGCGATTGTCCCACATCACCAGCGTGCCCGGTTCCCACTGCACCCTGCAGGTGAAGGGTTCGCGCACGGTATGACGAAAGAGAAAGCCCAGGAGGGCGTTGGATTCTTCCTTCTTCATCCCCTTGATACCGACGGTGAAGGCGGCGTTGACGTACAGGCTCTTCAGTCCGTTCTCCGGATGTGTCCGTACCACCGGATGTTCGACCACCCGGGCTGCGAGCTCCTGGTTCTTGGTGGCCATGGCCTTCGACTTGGTCGAGTACCCGCCGGCGCCATACTGCGGACCAGCTGAATGCAGACCCACCAAACCGTCGAGCAACCCCTTCATGACGTCACTCAACGCGTCGTAGGCCGCATGCTGGTTGGCGAACAAGGTGTCGCCGCCCGTCGTCGGCAACTCGACGGCGAACAGAATCGATCCGAGGTCGGGTTCGTCGAGGAAGGTGACGTCGCTGTGCCAGCCGCCACCGAAGTTGATGCGATCGTCGGGCTCGGTGATGATCTCGAGCACTTCCGGATGGGCGTCGCTGCCGTCGACGAAGGGATGCGTGTCGAGTTCGCCGAAGCGACGACCGAACGCCATCTGTTGTTCGGGCGTGAGGTGCTGCTCGCGGAACACCAGGACGTGGTTCTCGTTGAAGGCGGCCCGGATGGACGCCACGGTCTCGTCCGTCAACGGCTGGGACAGGTCGATGCCACACACTTCGAGCCCGAGCGCTCCCGACAACGGCCGGGCCTCGAAGAACGATCGATCGCCGACGAGCGCCGGCCCAGGGTGAGTTGCAGCTCCGGTCATGACCCGAGACTACGCCCCCACCTCGTCTCGGGCGACTCCGAACTCAGACAGCGGCCCGCGTGTTGAGATAGACGGCGAACAGACTGGTGGTCGCGCACATGTAGAGCCGGTTCCGTTTGAGCCCGCCGAACTCGACATTGGCGACCACCTCGGGCAGGTGGATCTTGCCGATCAGGGTCCCGTCGGCGGCGAAACAATGCACGCCGTCTGCGGCCGAGGTCCAGATGTTTCCGTCGGCATCAGCGCGGAATCCGTCGAAGGCGCCGTTGTCACACGTGGCGAACACCGTGGACTCCGGGCCGACCGAGGCACCGTCGGAGGTGACCGGGTAGGCGCGAATGACCGGTGGACAGGCCCTGCCGACATGGGACATGCCGGTATCGGCCACGTAGAGCACCGACTCATCCGGGGAGAACGCCAGTCCGTTGGGTCGCACCATGTCGGTGATCACGGCCGCGATCGAGCCGTCATCGGGATCGATCCGATAGACGTTCGACTGGCCACCCAACTCGGACTCCGACTTGTCGCCCTCGTAGTCGGAGTCGATGCCATAGGTCGGATCGGTGAACCAGATGCTGCCATCGGACTTGCACACCGCGTCATTGGGCGAGTTGAGCCGCTTACCCTCGAAGGAATCGGCCAGGACCTCCCGCAGGCCGTGATGACCGATCCGCGAGACCGCTCGTCCTCGATGCTCGCAGGACACCACCCGGCCCTGACGATCGAGACAGTGACCGTTCTGGTTCAGCGCCGGTTGCTCGAACACCGTCGTGTCACCGGTCAGCTCGTCGTAGCGCAGGGTGCGATCGTTCGGGATGTCGGAGAACAACAGCTGGCGGGCCGCCGGCACGTACACGGGCCCTTCGGTCCATCGAGCACCCTGCCAGAGATGATCGATGTGCGAGTTGTGGATGAGGTAGCGGTAGAACCGTCGGTCGAGTGCTTCGAATGCGGGGTCGAGAGCCATGCCGACACGTTATGCCACAACGGTGTGCCGACGCCCTGTCGGCGTCAACGTGACGCCCTTCACCGGTCGGTGCCATGCTGGCGCCCGATGAAGGCCCGCACCACCATCGCACCCGCGATCCAAGGAAGCGGCCAGACCCCGATGGCGGCTGCATCGACCCGTCGGTCGATGTTCGATGCGCTCCGCGTCCCACGCTATGGCTTCCTCCTGGCCACGGGTTGGGTCTGGGGTCTCGCCCGGTGGGGTATCGGGTTCCTGGGTGCCTATCTCGCCAATCAGCTCACCGGGTCGGCGCGACTCGTTCAGCTCACCGGCGTCGCCATGTGGACGCCACTGCTGGTCGGCGGCGTGGTCGGCGGGGTGATTGCCGACCGACTCAATCGTCGGGTGGCCATCCTGGCCCAGTTCCTCACCATCATTCCGTTGGCGATCGTGCTCGGTATTGCCGGACTGAGCGATCGACTCACGCTCTGGATGATCTACCCGTTCATGGTCGTCGTGGGCATCGGTTGGGTCATCGACATGACGTGCCGGCGCACCATCATCTACGAACTCGTGGGCGGTGAGCGGGTCGACAACGCCATGGCCCTCGAGTCACTGAGTTCGGCCACTGGTCTGGCGGCAGGGGCCTTGGTCGGGGGGACGGCCATCAAGGCAATCGGCATCGGGCCTGCCTTCTTCGTCGTTGCCGGCCTCATGGGCATTGCGTTGCTGTTGTTCCTGCCGGTTCCGGTGCTGGCAGTCGACCACAACCGGGTCGCGGCCGGACCGGGCCCACTCACTGCGCTCCGCCAGGGGTTCAGCCTGCTCAAGACCGAACCGACGCTCGTCAGCATTCTGGGAGTCACCGCAGCGGTGAACTTCTTCTACTTCTCGTTCAGTCCGCTGGTCCAACAGTTCGGTACGCGCCTCGGGGCCGACGCGCTCGCCACCGGCGTCCTCGCCTCGATGACCGGATTCGGCATGATGACCGGCTCGACCTACATCGCCCGCATGCAGCCCCGTCAACGGGGCAAGGCGTACACCATCGGCGCGCTGGGCGCGATGTTCGTCCTCGTTCCCTTCGCCCAGTCGACGTCGTACCCACTGTCGGTCGTCTTCCTGCTCGTCTCGGGCATCGGCATGGGGATGTTCGGCTCGATGCAGGGAACGCTGGTGATGACCTCCGTTCCCGACGAGGTTCGGGGGCGGGCGCTGGGCCTCCTGTCCACCGCCATCGGCGTGTTGCCTCTGGGCATGATCGCCCTTGGTGAATTGGCCGAGATCGTCGGCGCCCCCAACGCCGTGACCATCTCGGTCCTGGTCGGCGCCTCGCTGACCATCGTGTGGGTCATCGTGCACCCCCAGGTGCTCCGCCTGACGTCGTGAGCATCGTGCCCGAGCCCCGACCGTTGCCTGTCACCAGGACGCCGAGACGTAGCCGGGCCCGAACGTGCCTTCGTCGCCCGCCCCGAACCATCGCAGGTCGGTCGACGTCGTGACCAACAGGTAGGTTCCACTCGGGTCGTAGTCGATCTCGTAGGCGTCGTCGGGGAGATCGAAGGTGGTCGAGAGCCGGCCCGAATCCGGGTCGATCACTTGGCCCTGCAGGTCCGTCTCCTCCCATCCGACCAGCGCCACCAACAGGCCGTCGGCCCGCACCGCCGCATCCCAGACCTGACCCGAAAGGTCGATCTCCCTCGCCACGATCGGCTCGCGCGCCACCGCTGCATCGAGGATGACAAGCCTTGCTCCTTCTGCGACCACCAGACGATGTTCGTCCAACCAGGTCAACGGCCTGAACCAGACGGGGTCGTCGGACTCCTCTGGCGGGAATCGACCCAGCGCTGCACCGCGCTGGTCGGCGATCGTGACGCTTCCCAGTTCGCCACGAGCGGATCGACCGCCGTCCGGCGACAACGAAACATCCAATCCGTAGCCGCGCTCGGCCGACATCGGGTCGAAGCGTTCACCCGGATCCAACACGTACCAGTTCCCGACCGCCGGCTCACAGCAGTCGGTGACCCACAATCGTCCGTCGGGACCGACCGTCACCGAATCGATCGCCTGATCGAGACATCCGTTGTCGGGACTGCACCCACCCGATGTGTCCCATCCCCCGAGGTTGGCCAGACGGTCGCCGCTGTCAACGTCGACCTGCACGAGTTCATAGCCGGAGTTCGTGATGGCCCAGAACGTGCTCGGCGCACGGTCCTGGTCACCGATCCCCTGCTGCTGAGTCGTCGGGATGGTCGAATCGCCAACGTCGGCCATCGTCGATTCAGTCGTCGCCGACTGATCGGTGTTCGAGGTCGGTCGAGGATCACCGCTCGATGTTGCCGCCCGGTCGACGGTGCTGGTCACCGTGCCGACACCATCGACGGAGTCCGACCCCGCTCCGCAGGCCACCAGTGCCAGGGAGCACACGATGGCGGGAGCAACTTGCGACATGAACTTCATCTCGAGATCCTTGTCGAAGGACTTGTACCATCGGGGGATTGGTGGTGCGGGTAACCTCGAATCCGTGACCATCTACGACGAGACCCACGATCTCTTCCGAGCCAGCTTTCGTTCGTTCCTCGAAGCCGAACTGCTACCCCGCTTCGACGAGTTCGAGAAGGCCGGCATCATGGACCGTGACGTCTTCGTGCAAGCAGGAAAGCACGGATTCGTCGGGTTCTCGATCCCCGAGCAGTACGGCGGCGGCGACACCAGGGACTTCCGGTTCAACGCCATCATCTCCGAGGAGATCGCGGCCACCGGCGCGGGCGGTGGAGCGCTTGGTCTCACCCTTCACAACGACATCACCACGCCCTACTTCGTGGAGTACTGCAACGAGGAGCAGTCGGCTCGATGGATGCCGGGCATCGCCAGCGGCGAACTCATCACTGCCATCGCCATGACCGAACCGGGCACGGGTTCGGACCTGGCCGGGGTTCAGACCACCGCCATCAGGGACGGTGACGAGTACGTCCTCAATGGCGCCAAGACGTTCATCACCAACGGCATCAACTCCGACCTCGTGATCGTCGTGTGCCGGACCGATCCCTCGGCCGGCCGAAAGGGCATGTCGCTCCTGGTCGTCGAGCGAGGCATGTCCGGCTTCGAGCGGGGGCGAAATCTCGACAAGGTCGGTCAGCACTCAGCCGACACCGCCGAGCTCTTCTTCTCCGATGTCCGAGTACCGGTCGCCAATCTGCTGGGCGAGGAAGGCCACGCCTTCGACTACCTCGGTTTCAACCTGGCGCAGGAACGCCTGTCGATCGGCACCTACGGCTTGGCTGCCGCCGAGGCTGCGCTTGGCTGGACCATCGACTACGTGAAGGACCGTCAGGCCTTCGGACAGCCGTTGGCCGCCTTCCAGAACACCAAGTTCGTGCTGGCGGAGGTGGCCACCGAATGCGAGGTCACTCGACCGTTCATCGAGCAGTCCGTGATGCAGCTCAACGAGGGGAAGCTGTCACCGGCCAAGGCGGCCATGGCGAAGATGTGGGGATCCGAGCTCCAGAAGCGAACCATGGACCGATGCCTCCAGCTCTTCGGCGGCTATGGCTACATGCTCGAGTACCCGATCGGTCGGGCCTACGCCGACGCCCGGATCGCAACCATCTACGGCGGCACCACCGAGATCATGAAGACCATCATCTCCAAGGAAGTCCTGGGCTGAGCAAGGCCGACTGTCTGAAGGCCCCGCTTGCTAGAGCCCGGTGAAGTCCGGCGGCCGCTTCTCGATGAATGCGGCGAGGGCTTCCCGGTTTGCCTCTGCGCCGGTGAGCTCGGCCAATGCCCGGTTCTCGGCACGAACCGATGCCTTCATTGCGTCGAGATGAGGCGCTCGCAGCAGCCGCTTGGTGGTGACCAGAGAGGCCAGCGGTAGGGCAGCCAACATGGTCGCTCGTTCGGCCACTCGCGCCGCGAGCCCCTCGGCCGGCACGACCTCGGCCGCCAACCCCGCCTCGACGCATTCGGTCGCCTGCATCCATTCCGCCGCCAGCAGGAACCATGAAGCGCGCTGATGGCCCATCAGGCGCGGAAACGTAGCGGTGCTGGCCAGCTCGGCGGTGATACCCAGCGCCGAGAAGGGCGCCCGCAAACGGGCGGTGTCGGCCATCACCACGTAGTCGGCGAGGCCACAAACCGTGGCGCCATAGCCAACACCCAGACCGTTGACCGCGACGAGAAGTGGTTTGGGAAAGTCGATGATGGCCTCGATCATCCCGTTCAGGCCGTGGCGCTGCTGCTTCGGCGGACCGCCCATCTCCGAGAGGTCGGCCCCGGCGCTGAACGCCCGCCCTGCTCCGGTGAGCACGACCACCTTGACCGAGTCGTCGACCGCGGCGTCGAGGAAGGCATCGGCCAGGTCGTCCATCATCGCCATGCTCAACGCGTTGAGCGCATCGGGACGGTTCATGGTCACGGTGCGAACGGCGCCGGCGTCGGTGATCAGCAAGGTGTCGAGTGGCATGCCCCGACCCTAGAGGTATCGACCAAGGGGGGCGACTACGGTTCGGCCATGAGCCTGTGCACCTACGACGTGGCCGACGGCGTCGCCACCCTCGCCTTCAACCGGCCCGAGAACATGAACGGCATGACCGGCAACATGGAGGTCGAGTACTTCCGGCACCTTCTCGATGCCCAGGCCGATCCTTCGGTACGGGTCATCATCGTGACCGGCAACGGCCGAGCGTTCTGTGCAGGCGCGGATCTGGCCAACCAACGCTCCGAGGGAGATGAACCGCTCCCGAACGCCAGCGTGTCCACGACCACTCCCCTCCACATCGCCAAGCCGATGATCGCCGCCATCAACGGGGCATGCGCCGGCGTGGGATTGGCCTACGCGCTCCAGTGTGACGTGCGCATTGCCGCGGCCGGAGTGAAGTTCACCACTGCGTTTGCCCGCCGGGGATTGATCGGCGAGTACGGCATGCCGTGGCTCCTGAACCAGATCGCCGGGAGGGCCGTCGCCTCCGACTTGTTGTTGTCGGCCAGAGTGTTCCTCTCCGAGGAAGCCCTTCGTCTCGGGCTCGTCAACCAGGTGGTCGAGCCGGACCTGCTCAGCGAGCAAGCCCGAAACTACGCACTCGACCTGGCCTCGAACGTCTCACCGGCGTCGATGGCCACGATCAAACGTCAGATCACCGACCAGTCCGGCATGAGTGCCGATGAGGCAATGGCCAACTCCGACGACTTGATGCGCCAATCGCTCCTCGGTCGGGACGTTCGGGAGGGGATCGACAGCTTCCTCGAGCGACGTCAGGTCGACTTCCCGCCACTGGGCGGAGGCACGGCCTACGCGTGGATGGACGAGTAGACGACCGGGAACACGGTGTCGTCGTCGATCTTCGCACCCTGCGCGACCGAGTGGTGCTCGGGACTGACGATGGGGTCGGCGCCGCGAACCCACTCCCACGTCGCATCGTCGCCCAACCAACGCCACGACACCGCGACCCGGCGGGCGTCGGAGGCGTTGCCCCGACTGCGGTGCAGGATGCGGTAGTCGAACAGGAGGGCATCACCGGGCTCGACGGCATAGCCGATGATCTCGAAACGGTCCGGATGGTCCTCGAAGGGAATGATCACATCGGGGTACGAGACGGCGAGGTCGCCGAACCCATCCCACAGCGTGTTCATGAGTTCTCGGTCGGTGACCTCGCCGGTCACCGGCTGGTAGGTCTTGCCCCAGGTGTTGGAACCCTTCACGAACTCGAGGGCGCTGGCCTCGACCGTCGCCGGGGTGAGGGCAACCCAGGTCGACACCACCTGGGTACCGCCGATCGGCCAGTAGGGATGATCCTGATGCCAGGAGAACACCCCCGGCGCGTTCGCCTCCTTCACGAAGATCTGATCGAAGTAGATGCGAACGGCCTGTGAGTCGGTCGCCTGGGCCGCCAGTCGGGCCAGGGGGGTGCCGAACACGAACTCCCTGAAGTCGTCGTGGTCGGCGAAGAGATGCCGATCCATACCGGTGCCGCGTTTGACGTCCTCCATGCCCGGGATCGGCGTCTCGATGAGTCGATCCACCGCCGCCAGCATCCTGCAGACCATCTCTGTCTCGACCGCCCCCTTGATCAACACGACGCCGTCGCGGTCGAAGGTGGCCTTCTCGTCGGCCGTCAGCTCTCTCACGTCGCTCCCCTGTCGATTCGACTCACCCAAACATGAGCACAATCATTACTGAACCTGCTCAGTTTTAGATCGAGCGCGCCGACCTGTCAACCATCAAGATGGGCGTCCCGCTCGTTGCGGGCGCCCGATCCAAGCGACGTCGATCCAGGCGACCTCGGTTCAGGCGACCTCGGTTCAGGCGTCTCGGCCCGACAGATCGTAGGTCCAGTAGCGTCGGCCTCGACCCGCGAGGATGCGCCCGAACGCCAAACCGGGAAAGTGGGCCGCGGCAACCGGAATGTCCGAGCCCTCGAGTTCTCGGGCCAGCGCCTCCCGAGTTCGGCGTGCCATCGTGCGGTCGACGTCGAACATGGCTTCCCAATCGTCCTCGGACAACTCGGCCGGGCAGTGAGCGACGTCTCCGATGAGCATCGCCCGCTCGTCCCCGTCGGAGACGACGACGATGATGGACCCCGGCGTGTGGCCGGGCGCATGTCGAACCGAGAGCCCGGGAGCCAGCAGGTGATCGGTGTCGAACAGCTCGAGGCGCTCGGCGATGGGCGACAACTTGCGGATGCCACCGGGAGCGGCGTCCGGGGCCTCGATGAAATGGGCCCAGTCGGCTGCGTGGCAGCGGTAGGTGGCATTGGGGAACACGATCTCGCCCTTGGCGGTGGCCCAGCCCACGTGATCGAAATGGAGATGGGTGAACAGGACATCGGTGATGTCCTCGGCGCCCACGCCGACGGCAGCCAGCGACTCGAGCATCGCTCCGCCCTGGTATTTGCCGTTGTCGATCGTGCCGACTCCGGCGTCGACCAGGACCTTGCGATCGCCGGTTCGAACCAGATAGCCACCCATGGTGAACTCCAGACGACCGTGCTGATCGAGGATGTCCTGGTGCGCCAGCCAGGGATCGCCTTCGTGCCCGGGGCGAACGAGGATCTCCCGGGCCGTCTCGTGGGCGACACCATCGATGATGGGCTCGATGACCAATGAACCAACGGCCTGTCCGCTGAGCGGGCTCACCGGCGGGAGAAATCGTTGGTGTAATCGGTGGTGTCCTGTAGCGACTGGTCGGTCGGGAAGTTCACGGCCCAGTTGAGTGCACCGTTGATGTCGTGCTGCCAGACCTCCTCGGGCAACTCGTAGAGCACTTCGACGCCATAGCCGTTGGGGTCGGCGATGTAGATGCTGTGCGTCATGCCGTGATCGACCCGGCGGTGCACGGTCACCCCGTTGTCGAGCAGGAACTGCACCTGTTCGAGCCACGACTCGCGGTCGGGGTAGGTGATGGCGATGTGGTTGATGGCCGAGGTTCCGCTGATCATGCTCCACTCCTGATCCGGCACCGGCAGCGACGGCCGTTCGACCAGTGCGACGTCGTGATGGTTCACGTCGTCGACGACACCCGAGTAGAAGCGCATGTGCATGCCGGGTCGGGGGTCGGAGGGGTCGCGGGGACGCAACTGCCCGACCTGTTTGAAACCGAGGAGGTCACACCAGAAGTGGTGTGACTCCTCCATGTCGCGGACGTTGAGCACGAGATGGTTCACTCCCCGAGGGACCACCGCCTCGGTGCGCTTGTTGATCGTTTCGGCCGAACTCATGCCCAAACAGTAGCGACACGGGGACTCGGCAACCATGTCGGCATCCCGGCCGAGCCCGGGTGCCCGTCGGTTGCCTCCTCAGCGATCAGCCGTCGTAGAAGAACGGCGGGTGCAACCCCAGGAGTTGCCGCTCACGTTCGGACTCGATCCGCGCCTCGGCCGCAGGCGCCACATGGTTGACCTCCTCGGTGGTCAGCACCCGTTGCGCAATGTCTCGGCGGCCGTAGTGACACTGCACGAACAGTCGCCCGGAACCACCGGAGACCGCCGGGGTACCCCGGTGCCACACATCGCTGACGAACACGAGGACGTCGCCCGGTTCGGCCTCCGGCGCCACACTCCGCCGCCCTTCATAGGTCAGATCGGGATCCCACGCCTGCTCACGAGGCGGTAGCCGTCCGGAGCGATGGCTACCGGGGATCACCGCGGTCGGCCCCGATTCGGCCGTGACCTGCGACAGCCAGAAGTGCACGCCCACCACGAAGATGGGGTAGGGGATGCGATCGTCCCACGGAACCCCTTCGGGACGGGGCACGTGTGGACCGGCGTCGCAATGCCATGGCCCTCCCCCGTGATCGGGCGGATTCTTCCACGCCTGGTTGGCGATGACATGACAGTCGGGACCCAGCACCGGCTCGATCACGTCCAGCACGCCTCGATGGCCGATGAGCTGCTGCACGGTCGCGCTGCGGTTGTACATCTCGTATCGGAACTCCGGGCGGTCGGTGGTGCGGTGTCGAACGTCGGCCTGGTACTCGCGGTAGACGCGCTCCACGTCGTCGGCCACCCTGGCCACGTCGTCGGCCGAGAGCAGACCGCGGAGCACAGCCCAACCCTCCCGCTCGAGTTGCGCCGATGCCTCGGGTGCAGCGCCTGCTTCGAGGAGGCCCAGGTTGCGTCCGACTCGGGTGATCATGCCGGCGATGCTAGAACAGCCTGATGATGACAATCGATGTGTGGTCCGACGTTGTGTGTCCCTGGTGCTATCTGGGCAAACGGCGACTGGAGGCGGCCATCGAGCAACTCGACTGGAAGGACGACGTCGAGCTGCGGTGGCACGCCTACCAACTCGACCCTCGAGCCACCGCCGAACCCAAGGACCTGGCAACGTCGATCGACGCGAAGTACGGGCCCGGTTCGTTCATCGGCATGACCAAACGTCTCACTGCGCTGGGCGAACCGATCGGGATCGACTACCGCTTCGACAAAGCGGTCCGAGTGAGCACGCTCGACGCCCACCGTCTGCTGGCCTGGGCCTGGGACATCCAGGGCGCTCGAGGCCAAGGTCTGCTCAAGGAACGCCTTCTTTCGGCCTATTTCACCGAGGGTCGCAATGTGGCCGATCACCCGACGCTGGTCTCGCTGGCGGGCGAAGCGGGCCTCGATACCGCCGAGGCCGCGACCGTACTCGCCGGCGATCGCTATCGCGACGAGGTGAAGGCGGACATCCTCGCAGCCGAGGATCACCAGATCACCGGCGTGCCGGCGTTCATCGTCGCCGGTCGGGTGCAGATCCCCGGGGCGCAGGAGGTCGAGACGTTCGTGCAAGTACTCAACCGGTGTCACGAACGGTTTGCTGCGGCCGACGAGAGGTGAATGGAGCAACCCCACGCGTCTCTCGAGACGAGCGCTCGTCACGACCATCGCGCCTCGAAGGAAGCGTCCGTCGCCCGTGCGACCGTGATCATTCCCACGCTGAACGAGGCAGCCGACATCGAGCACACCCTGCAGAGCGTGCGTTCGCAGTCGATCGCCGAGCTGCTCGTCCTGGTGGTTGATGGAGGCTCCACCGACGGCACCTGCGACACCGTTGCCCGCATTGCCGCCGAGGATGCCCGGGTTCATCTGCTCCACAATCCGCACCGGCTCCAATCAGCCGCCCTCAATCTGGGGCTGGCAGCAACCCGGACCGACATCCTCATTCGGCTCGACGGACACGCAGCCATCGGCATCGACTACGTCGAGCGCATCCTCGGCACGTTCGAACGCACCGGGGCTGCCGGAGTGGGCGGTCGGATGGAAGCGGTTCCGGGACACTCCGCCAAAGCGCGTGGTGTGGCGCTCGCCAACGGCGCCTCGTGGGGCGCTGGCCCGGCCGCATTTCACCGTGGTGGAACGCCGGGTCCGGCGGACACCGTGTACCTCGGTAGCTACCGAGTCGACGTCCTGCGATCGTTGGGCGGATGGGACGAAGCCATGCCCATCAACGAGGACTACGAGCTGAATCACCGCCTTCGCGCCGCGGGGCACACCCTGTGGTTCGAGCCCGATCTGGTCGTCAGCTACCACCCTCGCCCCACCTATCGGGCATTGGCCCGGCAATACTTCCGCTATGGCCGGGGCAAGGCCGACATGCTCCGGAGGCACCCGAAGTCGTTGCGTATCCGCCAGCTGCTGCCCGGCCTCGGGGTTCCCGGCGCCATCGGCGCACTCGCCCGCTTCGGCGTTACCGGCGTTGCCGGCATCGGGTTGGTGCACGGCTCGGTCCTGGTTGCCTCCGCGGCGAAGGCCGAGCCCCGTGATCTGTCGGGGGCTGCTCACGGCGCGCTCGCAGCCTTCGTCATGCACTGGTCGTGGTCGGCGGGGCTCTGGACAGAGGTCGCCCTCGGGCTGCAGCGTTCCGCCGACCCCGGTTCGAGCAGCTCCGGTTGGAACAGCCCCGTCTCAATCGGCGGCCGTGGGCGCC